>JBIPNU010000302.1:0-4153 GCA_044370615.1 Burkholderiales bacterium | reverse complement strand
AGCCTGGAGGGGGGGGCCGGCCGCCGCGCCGGGCGGCCATCCGCCGGGCGACCCCGATCGCCTCGGCGGACGGATCGCCGCGATCGCGGGCGCCACGAGCCGTTTCCGGGTCGGGACCCGCCCGGGTGGCTGCTCGAAAGGCTGGCGCAAGGTCCGGTGTGCGAGTATTCCTGACGAACCGGGGACGACCCGAGGAGACCCGCATGAAGATCCTGCTCGTGGAAGACGACGCGACGCTCGCCGACGGCCTGTCGCGCACGCTCGGCCAGTCCGAACTCAGAGTCGAGCACGCGACCAGCGGCGAGGCCGCCGAGGCGGCGTTCCTGCGCGAGCGCTTCGACCTTGTCGTGCTCGACGTCGGCCTGCCCGGCATCGACGGCTTCGAGGTGCTGCGCCGCCTGCGCAAGCGCCCCGACTACATGCCGGTGCTGGTGCTCACCGCCCGGGATACGGTCGAGGACCGCGTGCACGGTCTCGACCTCGGCGCAGACGACTACCTGGCCAAACCCTTCGCGCTGCCGGAGTTCGAGGCGCGGGTACGCGCCCTCCTCCGACGCGGGCAGGCGTCGAAGAACCCGCAGTTGCGCAACGGGCCACTGGTGCTCGATACCGTCGCGCGACGCGCCACGCTCAATGGACAGGCGGTGGATCTGACCAGCCGCGAATGGAGCGTGCTCGAGAACCTGATGCTTCGCGCCGGACAGGTGGTATCCAAGGAAAACCTGATGCAGGCGCTGTCGAACTGGGATCGCGAACTGTCGATGAACGCGATCGAGGTCTACATGTCGCGACTGCGAGCCAAGATCGAACCCGGTGGGGTACGCATCCGCACGGTACGCGGCTTCGGCTACCTGCTCGAGGAGCACAATGACGCCGGCTGAGCCGGTATCGTCCAGGCCGAGCCCCGCCCCCGATCCGCAGGCTGCGGCACCCGCCCCCGGCAGTCGGCGGGCACCCAGCCTGCGCGGGCAGCTGATCGGCTGGCTGGTCGCTCCGCTCGCGCTGCTGCTGATCGTCGGCCTGACCATCTCCTACGGCGTCGCGCTGCGGTCGACCACCGACGCCTACGACAGCGAACTGCTCGACCCGGCGCTCGCCCTCGCCCAGCATCTGGAGGTCGAGGACGGACGGGTGCGGCTCGACCTGTCGCCCGTGGCGCAGGACGTGCTGCGCATCGACAGCTACGACCGCATCTACTTCGCGGTCTTCGGCCCGTCCGGCGAACTCGTCGCGGGCGACCCGGAGATGCCGCCGCCGCCGCGAAGCGTGCCCACCGGGCACCGGGTGTTCTACGATGGCCGCGTGAATGGCCAGGCGGTGCGCATCGCCGCCCTCTTCGTGCCCCAGGCGGGCGGCTCGGTGGTGATCCAGGTCGCCGAGACGATGATCAAGCGCAGTCGGCTCACGCGCGAGATCCTGTTCGGCGAGATGGTGCCCGATGTGCTGATCGCGCTCGCCGCGCTGGTGCTGACCTGGTTCGGTATCGCGCGCGCGCTCTCGCCGCTCGACCGGTTGCGCGCCGAGATCGCGCAGCGATCGGCGCGCGACCTCAGCGCGCTCGCCGCGGTCACCGCACCGCGCGAAGTCGAGCCGATGGTCGACACCCTCAACGGGCTGCTGCGCGAACTGCGCGCCGCCATCGAGGCCCAGCAGCGCTTTACCGCCAATGCGGCCCACCAGCTGCGCACGCCCCTCGCCGGCCTGCAGACCCAGGTCGAACTCGCGCTGCGCCAGACCGCGCCGCCCGAGATGCAGCACACGCTGCGCCAGTTGCACGGCGCCACGATCCGGCTCACCCACCTCGCGAACCAGCTGCTCGCGCTCGCGCGCGCCGAGCCCGGCGGACATCGTCCCGATACCCGGCGCACCGTCGACCTGCGCACGCTTGCCCAGGAGGCCGCCGGCCTGTGGGTCCCGCGGGCGATCGCCCATGACCTCGACCTCGGCTTCGACCTCGAGTCTGCCCCGCTGCACGGCGATCCTCGGCTGCTGCGCGACCTGCTCGACATGCTGATCGAGAACGCGATCGACTACACCCCGGCGGGAGGGCACATCACCGTGGTCACGCGCGCCGACGGGGGCGGTTGCCAGCTGAGTGTCGAGGATGACGGGCCGGGCATACCGGCCGACCAGCGCGACCGCGTGTTCCAGCGCTTCTACCGGATACCGGGCGCTGCCGGCGAGGGCAGCGGGCTGGGGCTCGCGATCGCGCGCGAGATCGTCAACCTGCACCAGGGACGTATCGCCATCGACGACGGACCGGGCGAGCGCGGCACCGCGGTGAAGGTCTGGCTTCCCGGCGGCGCGCAGTCGGGTTCCCGGGGCGAACCGGCGTACTGAACCGCAGCACCAGCCCGGCCGGAATCCCGGCCCGCCGCCGAACCCGCCAATCTGCCCGGCCTGCCCCACCCGGACCGCCAGCATCCGGGCAACGTGCCGGTCGTCAGTCGAGGACCGCGGCGGCGATCAGCGCGCCCGCTTCTCCGGTCACCCGGGCCGCGTGCAGCCGGCTCGCCGGCAGACGGGTCGCGGCGAGATAGCGTGCGTCGTCGATCCAGCGACGAGCCTGCGCGACATCCGGACCGCCCGCCGCAGCCGCCGCGCAGCGCATCGACATCCATCCGATCGCCACCGTGCCGGCAAGTTCCAGCAACGGAAAGGCCACCGCGCGCGCGCGCTCGCCACCAGCCTCGCTCCCGGCCTCGCGCAGCGCGTGCGCGGCGGCCATGTCGAGGTCGCCGGCAGCCTCGTGCAGCGCGCGCGCGCAGGCGGGCGCCCCCGGCCAGGGCTGACTCGCGCCCGCGACGGCCGTCGCGCGCACCTCGTCCAGCCACTCGCGCAGGCTCGCGCCGTCATCGCGCAGGATCCGGCGCGACAGGAAATCGAGCGCCTGGATGCCGGTGGTGCCTTCGTAAATTGGCGTGATGCGCGCATCGCGCAGGATGCGCGCGGCGCCAGTCTCCTCGACATAACCCATGCCGCCGTGGACCTGCAGGCCCAGCGACGCGTGGCGCACCGCCTGCTCGGTGCACCACGCCTTGACCACCGGCGTGAGCAGCGCGAGCCGCGCGGAGGCGGCGGCGTCCTCGTGCCGATCGAGCAGCGTGGCCGCCTCGAGGGCAAGTGCGCGCGCCGCGCCGCTGCCTGCGCGCAGGTCGAGCAGCATGCGCCGGACATCGGCATGGTCGACCAGTCGCGCCGGCTGTCCGTCGGACCGGCGTCCCTGCTCGCGCTGGCGCGCGAAAGCCTGTGCCAGCTGCCAGGCACGCGCAGACATCGCCACGCCTTCGATGCCGACGGCCAGCCGCGCACGATTCATCATCGTGAACATCAGTTCCAGCCCGCGACCGCTCTCGCCGACCTGCCAGCCGATGGCGCCGTCGCGCTCCCCGAACGCCATGACCGCAGTCGGGCTGCCATGCAGGCCCAGCTTGCGCTCGAGCGACAGGCAGCGCAGGTCGTTGCGCTCGCCCGCCTGGCCATCGGCCCGCGGCAGGCACGCGGGCACCAGGAACAGGGTCAGGCCGCGCGTGCCCCACGCTGCGCCGGGCACGCGCGCCAACACCAGGTGCACGACGTTGTCGGCGAGATCGTGCTCGCCCCAGGTGATGAAGATCTTGGTGCCGCGCAACCGGTGGCGACCGGGCGGACCCTGCGGATCCGGATCGGGAACCGCCGCTGTGCGCACCGCGGCGAGGTCCGAGCCGGCCTGGGGCTCGGTGAGATCCATCGCACCCGTCCACTCGCCGCCGACCAGCCGCGGCAGGTAGAGTTCGCGTTGCCACGGCTCGCCATGCCGCGCAAGCGTGGCGGCCAGTGCGCCGGTGAGCATCGGCAGCAGGCTGAAGGCAAGGCAGCTGCCGCACCAGATCTCGTCGACCGCGGCCCCGAGCACTTCGGGCAGGCCCGCACCGCCAAAGGTCTCGGGCGCGGAAATCCCCGGCCAGCCCCCCTCGCGAAAGCCCGTCCATGCCTCGCGCATGCCGGGCGTGCAACGCACGAACCCGGCCTCGATGCGCGCGCCCTCGCGATCGGCACGCGCATCCAGCGGGGCCAGGACCTGCTCGGCGTACTGCGCGGCGGCCGCGAGCACCTCGCGCGCGAGTTCGGCATCGACCGCAGCCCCGCCGCCGGCACCGCGCCCGACCACCTC
>JBIPNU010000301.1:0-4155 GCA_044370615.1 Burkholderiales bacterium | reverse complement strand
AGTTTGGCGCCTATCTTGCTGCCGAGGTGAAGAAATGGGGACAGGTGGTTCGGCAGGCGAAGATCCCGCCGGTACAGTGAAGCGGGGATGCGCCCGGTCATGAGTTTTTCGCATGACGTACTCATCCTTGGCGGCGGCGCGATCGGTTGCGCGGCTGCAGTCTTCCTGCGCGCGGCCGGCGTGCCGCGGGTGTGCGTGGTCGAACCCGACCCGACCTACGCGAAGGCCTCCACGCCGGTGGCCACCGGTGGATGTCGACGCCTGTTCGCGTTGCCCGAAAACATCCGGATGTCGCAGTTCAGCATCGACTACTTCAAGGACTTCACCCGCCATGTCGGCGTGGAAGGCTACGCGCCCGACGTGCAGTGGAAGGAGCGCGGCTATCTCTTCATCGTCGGTCCCGGGCACGAGCAGGTGCTGGAGGACAACTGCCGCGTCCAGGAGCGCGAAGGGGTGGAGGTCGAGCTGCTCGACCGCGCGCAGATTGCCGCGCGCTACCCGTGGATGCGCAGCGAGGATCTCACGCTGGGGGTGCTCTCGCCTCGGGACGGATGGCTCGATCCCAACAGCGTGCTGCAGGGTTTTCGCCGCAAGGCGGTGACCGAGGGCGTGACTTTCCTGCGCGATCGCGCGGTTGACCTCTACGTGAACGGCGGTCGCGTCACCGAGGTGGAGCTTGCCTCGGGCCAGCGGCTGCGCGCCGACCACGTGGTGAACGCGGCCGGCTGCTGGGCCGCGTCGATCGCGAAGCTGCTGGGCGTGGATCTTCCGGTCAATCCGATGCGCCGGTTCGAGCACTACGTGGAACTCGCGGCCGAGCTGCCGGCGATGCCGCTGGTCAAGGACCCGGATCGCCTGATCATCCGTCCCGAGGGCAAGGGCTATGCGGTGGGGCTGGTCAAGTCCGACGAGCCGCGGGGCTTCAACCTCGATATGGATCCGTCCTGGTTCCAGGACGTGGTGTGGCCAGCCTGCGCAGCCCGCGTGCCGGCCTTCGAGGCGCTGAAGCTCGTGCGCGAGTGGTCGGGGCTGTACGACGAGTGCGAGCTCGACGGCAACATGATCCTGGGTCGCTGCGTGGGCGGGCCTGCGAACTTCCTCGTGGCCTGCGGCTTCTCCGGCCACGGGTTGATGCACGCGCCCGCGGTGGGTCGGGCGCTGGCCGAGCTGGTCGTGCACGGTCGGTTCGAGACGCTCGACCTCTCCCGCATGGGGCATGCGCGAGTGGTGGAGGGCAGGCCCTATCGGGAAACCGGTATCCTCTGAGGCTGCCCTGTCCTCCGGGGTGTCGCGCTTCGCGTCAGTCGCGCTCCAGGATGCGCTTCAGGTACCTGTCGGAAAAGTCGATCTTGAGCTCGACGAACAGAGGCAGGTGGTCGGACATCTGCCACGTGCGCCACTGTCTTGCAAAGTAGGTCTTGCGCGCGGCGACGGCACCGGGCCATTGCCCGTTGCTTCGACCGAGCGGGAAATAGGTTTCCGCCTCGTCTTCCGTATAGACCGCCTTGTAGTAGTTCAACACCCCGGCATTGTTCTCGCTGGGTCCGATCTGCAGTTCGTCCTTGCGTGCCAGAAAGGCGATCTGGTCATAGCACTTGTCTCCGAGCATGTTGCTCGCCCAGCGTAGCTGGCTGTTGTCGAGCGTCAGATCGGAGGGGAGGGTGAACTTGTGCTTCCTGAGCGCTTTCATCGTATCGTCGTCTGCACTGACGACGTTCATGTCCCCGAGCAGGATGTAATTCTGTCCGTCCTCGTCCGCGCGTTTCTTCAGGAACCTCGCGATGGCATCGATTTCCGCGACGCGACGCGCGTACTGTGCGCCGGATTCCTCGCCGAAGAACAGGTGTGCCGTGCACAGGTTGAACTTGAACCACCCCGACTGAAACCGTACCAGGAAGGGGCTGCGCGCGAACTGGTGTTCGCCCTCGATCATTGATGCGGCAGGCAGGACGATCTCGCCCGCAATGTTCCTGAATTGCACCTTGTTCGAGTCGTAGACATAGACCATCCGTTCGCCGTTACCGGCGCGACCTTCCGTGACATCGGTGGCGATGTAGCGCCAGGAAGGTCCCAGCAGGTCCATGACCCGTTCCAGTGGGGCGAGGTCCTCGTTCACCTCCTGCAGCGCGACCAGATCGAACGCCGCGATCACCTCGGCGATGTAATGCAGGGATTCCGGCAGCCGCGGACCGTGCTTGAACTTGTTCGAATCGAAGTCGCGGATATTCCACGTTGCAAGCAGCAGTGTGTCCGATGCCGTGCGGCGGGGCACGGAGCGGGCTATGTGCTTGCGAAGCGCGGAGACATGGTCGATGACTCGCTTGCGATCTTCCTTCGCGAGCTGCTTCAACTGCCAGTACATGGGCATGGAGCGGTCCTTGCGCGGGTGATGGTTCGAGCGGTGTCGGACAGGGCCTGGCCCGGTCGAAGAGACGCCACTGTAGTCGCGACCATCGGGGCCGGCAGGGTCCGAAGGTGCGAAGCCGCGAACGCGCTGCCGAAGGACGCGGCACGACAGTGTATACGTCGGAAAGACAGGCAATGGGGCGAGTCGTTCCCTCGCCTCGGGCGCGGTGCCGCCCTGCGTGGCGCCGGGGTCGCGCCTCGGGGAACCTGGAAGACCGGGCGTTGCGGCCCCGGCGGGGCGAGCGTCGAGCCCGCGGACGCGACGTCCGCACGGGTCGACGGATCCTGAAGTCGGGCGTGTGTCTGTGCACGGCAGCGCTCGCGCGCGCGTTAAGGAAGCGGGGGCTGCGTGCGGATTTCCGCCAGCCCCCGGGCATTTTCCCTGACGAGTGTTTCCAGGCTGTAACAACCGCAACCGACGCTTGCATCTGATCGGTCGACTGCAGGTCTGGAAACCGCGTTAATGAAAGTGCATACCGGCCCATCATGGCAAGGGCCACCGGAGGTAACCATGCATGCGCGAGCCAACCTGTCGATGAAGCGATCCGCCGCACTGGCACTGGCGCTGGCCACCGCCGCGCTGGCAGCCTCGGCGCCGGCCCTGGCCGATCGCGGACACTGGCGCCACGGGTATGGCGGGTCGGGTGGCCACTCCTGGCACGGCGGCCCGCGGGTGAGCATCCAGTTCGGCGCGCCGCTCTACCCCAGTTGGCACTACGGCCCGCCTCGCTACTACGCGCCTCCGCCGGTCTACTACGCCCCGCGCGTGGTGGTGCCCGCGCCGCTGGTGTGGGTGCCCCCGCTGGTGCACGCCCCCCGGGTATACGTGCTGCCGACGGTCTACGTCGAGCGCACCGACCTCGACGGCGTGGCCCCCGCGCCCGTACCGGTGCCCGCGCCCGCCGTCGCGCCTGCGCCCGAGGCGAGTGGCCACTGGTTCTTCTGCGCGGACTCGAACACCTATTACCCATACGTCATCCAGTGCGCGACGCCCTGGCAGCGGGTGGTGCCGACGCCGCCGGGCGCGCCGCGCTGATCGCACGGCCAGCCGGCGCGGGCGATGTCGCGGGCTACGCCCATTCGGCGAGCCTGCATCGCACCCCTTCACGATAACAGCGCGCCTTCCCCGAGCGGGTCGGCTGGACCCGGAGCTTCCCCGATGAAACTGCATTCCGTCCTCACGCCGCACCGCCTGCGGATAACCCGCGTGGGCGCGCTGGTCACCGCGCTGCTGCTCTCGGGCTGCGTGTCGATACCCACCGGCCCGAGCGTGACCACGTTCCCCGGTAGCCAGCGCAGCTTCGATCAGTTCCGGGTCGACGAGGCCGACTGCCGCCGCTATGCATCCGACTCGATCGGCGGCAGCGACCCGTCGCGAGCCCAGGCCGATAGCGCGATGAAGAGCGCCGCGGTCGGCACGGCGGTGGGCGCGCTGGCCGGCGCCGCGCTGGGTGGTAGCCAGGGTGCGGCCACCGGCGCGGGCGTGGGCCTGCTGTTTGGCGGCGTGGCGGGCATCGACGCGGCGAACGCCTCCGGCTCGATCGCGCAGCGCCGCTACGACAACGCGTTCGTGCAGTGCATGTACGCGAAGGGCCACCGGGTGCCGTCGTCCGGGCTCGTGCGCAGCGCGGCGCCGGTGCCCGTGTCGCGGCCTGCGCCGCCGGTGTACTACGCGCCGCCTCCGCCACCACCCCCTCGGCTGCAGGTCAACCCCGCGCCAGGCACGGGACCCTACGGCCCGCCCGACGG
>JBIPNU010000300.1:0-4164 GCA_044370615.1 Burkholderiales bacterium | reverse complement strand
TCGCTACCTGGGCAGCGCGCACGCGCAGACCGCGCTCGCCGGGCTGCGCGCCCTCCCGCAGGGCACGCCGGCGTCGGACCGGCGCGCCGCGCGGCTGCTCGAGGCCGCGCTGCAGGCCGACGGGGGTCTGCAGCGGCTGCGGCTACCCGCCGCGGGCGATCGCCACGGGGCCGATCCGGCGCCGGACGCCGCCGACGCGACCGGGCCTGGCTGAGAGGCCACAGGCGCCTGCGGTATCATCCGCGGGTCCGAACGTCCACAGCGCGAGCGCCATGCCCAACCTGCTCACCGGCGAACACGAAGCCGCCTTCAACCAGCTCCTGGACGAGACCGGGGAGGCGCTGGGGCTCGCCCGCGCCAGCACCGAGCTCGACGACCTGGCCGCCTGCATGGCGGTGGCCGTGCTGAAGATCAGCCTCGCGCTGCACTTCGTCGAGCAGCAGCACCCCGGCTTCTCCAAGGATGTCGAGGAGAAGCGGCAGCGCGTGATGCAGGCGATGCAGAACTGGCACTGACGCGTGCCAGTCGGCGGCGACCGGCCTGCGTATCGCTGCCGGTCGCGGGGGTGCGGATGGCCCCGAGGGTCGCCTTACCCGCTCAGTGCGCGACCACCGGCAGGGTGAGCAGCGGCTGGAAGTTCTCCAGCACCTCGTCGATCCGCTCCACCGACGGGTCTTCGCGGGCGGCGTCCTGCATCCAGTCGCGCAGCCGCTGCGCCATCTCGCCGTGCAGGAAGGCTCCGCGGCCGGCCTGCTTGTCCACGAGCTCGTAGCCGCGGTGCGCCGGATACTCGAGCACGTAGTAGTTCGCGCTGTTGTAGACCAGGTTCATCGAGCCCTCCTCGGATGGGGAAACGGAACCGGCGCCGGATCCGCGCTGGCGGTCACGGCCCGCGCGGCGCACCCTCGCGCCCGCCAGCGCCACCTGCACGTTTATCGGTCGCCAGCGCCCGCGCCTTGAACGTGGGGGCCGGACAGCGGGATTCAAGCCCCGCCGCCGCCGCGCCAGCGACCCAGCGCGCGCGCCTGCGCGAGCGCGACGCCCGCGAGGATCAGGGCGAGACCCACGTAGGCCTCCCAGCCCGGCTGCTCGCCCAGAACGGCGATGCTCAGCACCACCCCGATGCCCGGCGTCAGGTAGTTGGTAAGGGACATGAAGGTCGGCCCGGCGATGCGGATCAGCTCGAAGTAGGCGATGGTGGCGACCGCCGTCGGGAACACGCCCATCCACACCACCGCCCAGACCGCAGCCGCCGGCGGCGACTCGGGAATCGGCTCGCGCACGACGAGCGCCGCAGCCACCATCACGACCGAGGCGATCAGCAGCGTGGCGAGCGAAACCGCGATCGGGTCCAGCGGCGGCATGCGCCGCGCGGACACCGCGTTGGCGGCGTAGAGCAGCGCGCCGAGGAGCACGGCGAGCTGCCCGGCGAGCAGCTGCCCGCCCGACCCGCCGACAGCCGGCAGTTCGGGGCCGAGCAGCACCGCCACGCCGAGGAAACCGAGCAGGAAGCCCGCGGCCTTGGGCGGGGTGATGCGCTCGGTATCGAGCGCGAAGTGGGCCAGCACCAGCACGGCCAGCGGCATCACCGCGACCAGGATCCCGGCGAGGCTGCTGTCGATGTGCTGCGTGCCCCAGGTGATGAAGTAGAAGGGCAGGCAGTTGCCGAGCATGGCGAGCCACAGCATCCAGGTCCAGGCCCGCGCGCCGCGCGGCAGCCGCGTGCCGGCGGCGGCAGCGATCGCCAGCAGCACCACGCTCGCCAGGATCAGGCGTGCGGCGATCACGGTCAGCGGGCCGAAGCCGGTCAGCGCGATCTTGAGCCCGATGTAGGTGGTCCCCCAGATCAGCACCAGGCAGGCGAGCAGCGCCCAGTGCAGCGGCGGGTGGTGGGCGCGCCCGCTCAACGCGCGGCCGCCCGCACGCGACCCGCGCCCCGCGCAGCCGCCGCGCGCGCGCCACCCGGCCGCGCGGGCCATGCCCGCTCGCGACTGTGCGGCACCTCGCGCATGGTCTCCACCCAGCGAGGATACGGCAGCGCCAGGCGCTCGCGCAGCGCGCGGGCGCGCTCGAGATACGCGCGGTATCCCGGCTCGGGCACCTCGGGACCGAGCGCATAGGCCACGAGGTTCACGTCCGGCGGCGTCGGCACCGCCCAGACGCGGCCTGCGAACGCTTCGTGCAGCCGATCGAGATAGCCGCGCAGTTCGGGCTGGTCGGCAATGCAGTTGACCGCCAGCACGCCGTCCGGTCGCAGCACCGAACGCACTCGCCGGTAGAAGGCGCGGGTGTTGAGGGCCGGCACCTGGCGACCGCCGCAGTAGGCGTCGAGCAGGACCACGTCGAAACTTGCCGGCTCGGCCGCGTCGCGGATCCAGCGCGCGCCGTCGGCCAGCACCGCGCGAAAGCGCGCGCCCTCGCGCGGCAGGCCGAACAGCGCACGGGCGGCGGCGAGCACCTGGGGATTGATCTCGATGCCGGTCACCCGCGCGCGCGGCAGGCGACGATGGATGAAGCGGGCAAGCGAACCCGCGCCCAGCCCGAGCAGCAGGAAGTCGCGCGCCCGCGGCGCGAACAGCAGCGTGCCCATCATCGCCCGGGTGTAGGCGAGCGCGAGGCAGTCCGGGCGATCGACCCGCATGCGGCTCTGGATCGCATCGTCGCCCAGGTGCAGCTCGCGCACGCCGCGCGACTCGCTGATCTGGACCGCGGCGCGCGCGGCCGAGGGTCGCCGCGGCGACGGGGGCATATTGCTTATACTCGGCCGATCTGCGAAGGGACGGAATACCTTTACCGGAGGATGGCGTGAAGATCAAGGCGAACGGCATCGAGACGAACTACGAGATCGCCGGCAGCAGCGGCCCCTGGGTCACGCTGTCGCACTCGCTCGCCTGCAACCTGCACATGTGGGATCGGCAGATCGAGACCCTGTCGCGCGACTACCGCGTGCTGGCCTACGACACCCGCGGACACGGCCTCACCGAGGCGCCCGCTGGCGCCTACACCCTCGAGCAACTCGCCGACGACGCGAAGGCGCTGCTCGGGGCGCTGGGCATCGCCCGCACGCACTGGGTCGGGTTGTCGATGGGCGGCATGATCGGCCAGACCTTCGCGCTGCGCCACCCGGGGACGTTCAGCACCCTGGTGCTGTGCGACACGACCAGCCGCTACCCGGCCGAGGCCGCGGCCCTCTGGGCCGACCGCGTTCGCATCGCCACCGAGCAGGGCATGGAGCCGCTGGTCGAGGGCACGCTCGCACGCTGGTTCACCGAGCCGTTCCGCGCGAAGGGCTCGCCCGAGATCGACCGCGTGCGGGCGATGGTGCGCTCCACCCCACCGCTGGGCTACGCCGGATGCTGCCAGGCGCTGCCGAAGATCGACGCCACCGCCCGCCTGCGCGAGATCGCCTGCCCGATCCAGGTGATCGTCGGCGAGCAGGACGCCGGCACGCCGGTGGCGATGGCCCGCACGATCCACGAGAACGCGCCGGGCTCGGAACTGGTCATCCTCCCCGAGGCCTCGCACCTGTCGAACGTCGAGCAGCCGGCGGCGTTCGACCGCGCGCTGGTCGACTTCCTGGCGCGCCACCCGGCGTAGTCGTCACCCGCGCACCATCGGCTCCGAACCCGGGCGGAGACGTCGGGCCGGGCTGGCGGCTAGCCGCCAGAGGCGGGTGCCAGGGCGGGCGGCGAAGGCCACCGGTGGCGGCGGCGCAGGCGACCGGAGGAAGGTATCGCCCGCAACGGCTCGCGCGGCCCGCGGCTTCGACGCGCGCCCGGCAGGATCATCCTCGCGCGGACACACCCGATCGCCCAGCGCGGCATCGCCCTCGTGCGAGGCGATACCGCGCTCCTCGCGCCCGTGGCCCCTCGCGACGGCCTCGGGCGCACGCGCAACGCCGACCGAGGTCTGCGAGCGCCCTCGACCCCTTCGGCTCATCCCGGCCCCGCAACGCCCGCAGGGCGGCGGCCCCGTAGCCCCGGCCGCGCAGCTTCGCAGCCCCGTGGCGCCGGAGCCGCAACCGTGCAGCCGTCGCACGCTGCGCCGCCGCTCCCTCCCCGCGAACTGCAGGGCGGCCGCAGGGCAGGTCGAGTACGGCCGATCGTGGCCCGGAGACTGATCGGCCTTCCGCGGCCCGGTTCAGTCCCCGCGCGCGTCCGGTGC
>JBIPNU010000299.1:0-4176 GCA_044370615.1 Burkholderiales bacterium | reverse complement strand
GGGCCGGCCACCATCGACGTGGTGGGCGGGCAGGTGCCGATGATGTTCGCGCAGCCGGGCACGGTGATCGGCTTCACCGGCAGCGGCAAGTTGCGTCCGCTCGCCATGACCGGCGATCGCCGCTGGCCCGGCATGCCCGACGTGCCCACCTTCGCCGAATCGGGCATCACCGGCATGGAGACGAGCAGCAGCTGGCACGTGATGGTGCCCGCCGCGGTGCCGCGTACCGTGGTCAACACGCTCAACGCGAGCCTGCGCAAGACGCTGGCCTTGCCCGAGATCGCCGCCCGCCTGGCGGAACTGGCCTACCTGCCCGTGGCGGCCGACCCCGAACGTTCGGCGACCTTGCTCGCGACCGAGATCGAACGCTGGGGGCGCGCGGTCAAGGCCTCGGGCGCGCGAGTCGAGTAGCGCGATCGACCCGCCCGCGGCCGTTCACCGTTACCGCCGACATCGTCACTTCCCTGGAGCCCGGATCCATCCCCATGCGCATCGTCGACATCCGCGAGCACGCGGTTCCCATCCACTCGAAGCAGCGCAACTCGCGCTTCGACTTCAGCCTGATGGACACCTCGGTGGTGGCGGTGGTGTCCGACGTGATCCGGGACGGCCGGCCGCTGGTCGGCTACGCGTTCAATTCGTTCGGGCGATACAACTGCAGCGCGATGGTCCGCGAGCGTTTCGGACCGAAGCTGCTGGGGGCGCCGCCTGAACTGCTGCTTGATGAGGCGGGCACCAACTTCGATCCGGCGCGTGCGGTCGAGTGCATGCTGCAGCGCGAGCGCAACGGCGCCCACGCCGAGCGCTGCATCCCGGTGGGCACGCTCGAGGTGGCGCTGTGGGATCTGGTCGCGAAGATCGAGCAGCGGCCGCTCTACCGGGTGCTGGCCGACCGGTTCAACGACGGGCGCTTCAGCGACCGCGTGCCGGTGTACGTGGGCGGCGGGTGGTATGCGCCCGGGCAGACGGCCGAGGACCTGCGCCGCGAGATGCAGGGTTATCTCGATGCCGGCTACCGGATGGTCAAGACCAAGATCGGGGGCCTGCCGCTGGCGCAGGACATCGAGCGCATCGAGACGCTGCTGCGGGTGGTCGGGGGCGGGCCGTCGCTCGCGGTCGATGCCAACTGCGGATTCGACCGTGAGCGGGCCTTCGCCTACGCGAAGGCGCTCGCGCCCTACGGCCTGCGCTGGCTCGAAGAGCCCTGCGATCCGATGGACTACGAGCTCTACCGTGAACTCGCCCAGGCCTATCCGCACCCGCTCGCCAATGGCGAGAACTTCAGCGGCGCCCGTGAACTGGACAACTTCCTGCGCTACGGGGGCTTTCGCCCGGGGCAGGATGTGATCCAGGTCGATCCGCCGCTGGCCTACGGCATCGGCGAGTACGTGCGTTGCCTTGAGGTGTCGCGTCGGTTCGGCTTCGGGCCCGAGGCGATGTATCCCCACGGTGGCAACCTGATGAGCCTGCACGTGGTCGCCGGGCTGGGGCTGGCCGCCTGCGAGGCCTATACCGGGGTGTTCGGCGTATTCGGCGGGTTCGGCGACGAGGTCAGCATCGGCGAGGGCATGGCCACGCTGCCGCAGTCGCCGGGCATCGGCTTCGAGCGCCAGCCCGCGCTCTGGGCGATCCTGAGCCAGCTGACCGAGGGAGCGTAACCATGCGCATCTGCCGACTGTCGACCGAAGCCGGGACCCATCTCGGCGTGGTGCTGGGGCATGAGGTCGTCGACCTCGCGCGCGCCGCCGCGGACATCGGGATGGACTGGGCGGTGCCGATGTTCACCGACCTGCGCCGCTTCCTGATCGGCGGCGAGTCGACACGGGCGCTGGCCACCCAGCTGGCCTCGGGCGATGCCGCGCGCGTCGCGCTCGACTCGGCCCGACTGCTCGCGCCGGTCGAGTCCGGGGTGAAGCTGCTCGCGCACGTGGTCAACTACGCGGCCCATGGCAAGGAGGGCACCACGGTGCTCACGCCGCCCGAGCAGCCGTTCTTCTTCTGGAAGCACAGCCATGGCGTGGTCGGCCCGGGGGCTTCGATCGTCGGCCATCGCGCTTCAGCCAAGGTCGACTATGAGGCCGAACTCGCGGTGGTGATCGGACGGCGCGGACGGGATATCCCTGCCGCGCGTGCCTTCGATCACGTTGCGGGCTACACGGTGGCCAACGACATCAGCTTCCGTGACTTCCAGACCAACGAGACCTGCCGCTCGCTCACCGCCCGCTACGGACAGAACTGGGTGCAGGGCAAGGCCATGGATGCCGCCTGTCCGATCGGCCCCTGGCTGGTGCTCGACGACGAACTGCCCGATCCCGCTGCGCTGCGCATCCTCTGCCGCGTCAACGGCGAGGTGCGACAGGACGACACGACCGCCTCGATGGTGTTCAAGGTGCCCGCGCTGATCGAGGCCGCCTCCCGCGGCACCACGCTCGAGCCTGGGGACGTGATCCTGACCGGCACGCCCGGCGGATCGGGCATTGCCGACGGGCGTTACCTGCAGCCGGGCGACCGGCTGGAGACGGAGATCGAGCGGATCGGGCTGCTGGTCAACCGGGTGGCCTGAAGCCGACGGTATCGGACGCGGGGCGGCGAGCGCCCGCACGCGGACGCATCCCCCGCGGGGCGCTCGCCCTGCTCGCCATGTCCGTGCTAGCGTTGCGGGCGATGGAGTTGCAGTCCCACGCCCGCGCGCGGGCCGTGCGCGCCCGATCCGGCGAGGATCAGGCGTGCGTGCGCAAGGCCCCGGCCGTGTTTCACTGAGGATGTCCCATGTGTCGAGTCGTCTTGCACCTGCTCCCCGCCGCGACCCTCTCGTTGCTGTGTGCCGCCGCGATGGCCCAGGACGCCTGGCCGGTCCGCCAGATCAGCATCATCGTGCCCTTTCCTCCGGGGGGCGCGGCGGACATCGCGATCCGGCCGCTGGGCGTGCAACTCGAACGCACCGTCAAGCAGCCGGTCGTGATCATCAATCGGCCGGGCGCTGCCGGCGCGCTGGGGGCGGCCGCGGCGGCCAGTGCGAAGCCGGACGGCTACACGCTGCTCGCAACGTTGCCGTCCTTCAACATCCTTCCCGAGGTCGATGCGCTGTTCAAGCGCACGCCGGTGGCCACGCGCGAGCAGTTCATCCCGATCGCGCGCCTGACCGCGGATCCGCCGATGCTCGTCGCCAACCCCGCCGCCCAGTGGAAGTCGGTGAAGGACCTCGTGGCCGCCGCCCGCCGGCAGCCCGGCGTGATGATGTACTCGCACTCGGGAATCTACGGCCCCTCGCATCTGGCGATGGAGATGTTCGCGAACGTGGCCGGGATCCGGCTGCAGGACGTGCCCTACGTGGGTGGCGCCCCGGCGATGACCGCGGTGCTGGGCGGGCATGCGACCATGTGGGCGTCTTCGCCGGCCAGCGCCTCCCCGCACGTGAAGGCGGGCAAGCTTCGGGTCTATGCAACCTGGGGCGCGGAGCGCAACCCGATGTTCCCCGACGTGCCTACGCTCACCGAGTCGGGCTTCAGGGTCGAGTTCTACATCTGGACCGGCCTGTTCGCACTGCGCGGCACGCCCGAGCCGGTGGTGCGGCAACTGCGCGACGCGGTGCGACAGGTGGCGACCAGCGAGGACTTCCGCGCCGCGATGGCGCGGGTGCTCACGCCGGTGTCGTATCTCGACTCCCCGGACTTCCAGAAGTTTCTCGAAGCGGACGCTCGCCGCATCGGCGAGGCGGTGCGCACGATGCGCAAGTTCACCGAGTAGCGCCTCCGGCTTACCCGGACCAGGAGTGGCGCCCGGCAGTGCGTCCTGCGCGGGTAACGATCAGCGCGGCGGCTGATGCCAGTCGACCGACCCGCGCGCGAGGGCAGGGAGGGACGGCGGCCTGTCCACGGCGGGATGCGAACCGCGGGGGAGATGTATCGCCGGGGCGCGCGATGGTGCTCAACCACCCGCGCCGGCGGGCTCGCCCAGGTTGTGCATCAGGCGATTCGCCCATCCGAAGATCGCCACCGCGTGGGTGAGGTCGATCAGGTCCTCGTCGCCCATGCCCAGCGCGCGCAGGTCGGCGAGGTCTGCGGAGCCCAGACCCGAGGGATCGAGCGTGAGCGCCTGCGCGAAGCTCGCGATGGCGCGCTCGCGCGGCGTGCTGCCAGCCGTCGAAGGGTCGGTGAACACCTGCTCGACGGTGTC
>JBIPNU010000295.1:0-4211 GCA_044370615.1 Burkholderiales bacterium | reverse complement strand
GACCAGCGCAGCCGCATCGCGGCGGCTGCCCCGCCGCCGCCCCCCCCCGCCCGCCCCGAACCGTCCGAAGTCGGCTGGAGCGATGTCGTGCCGGTCGACATGCTGGGACTGGAGGTCGGCTACCGGCTGATTCCGCTGGTCGACCGGACGCAGGACGGAGAACTGCTCAAGCGTATCCGGGGCATCCGCAAGAAGATCGCGCAGGACATCGGGTTCCTGGTGCCGGCGGTGCACATCCGCGACAACCTCGAACTGCGGCCCAACGCCTACCGCCTGCTGCTCAAGGGCGTGGAGGCGGGGGGGGGCGAGGTATTCCCCGGGATGTTCCTCGCGATCAATCCGGGGCGCGTGCTCGGCGCGGTGCAGGGTACGGCGACGCGCGATCCGGCGTTCGGCCTGCCCGCCACCTGGGTGGAGCCTGGCGCGCGCGACCAGGCGCAGAGCCTGGGCTACACCGTCGTCGATGCCGGCACGGTGGTGGCCACGCACCTGTCGAGCGTGATCCAGGCCCACGCGCACGAACTGCTGGGCCGGGAGGAGACCCAGGCCCTGCTCGACCACGTGGGCCGGGACGCGCCGCGGCTGATCGAGGACCTGGTGCCGAAGGTACTGCCGCTCACCGTGCTGCAGAAGGTCCTGCAGAACCTGCTCGCAGATGGCGTGCACATCCGCGACATGCGCAGCATCCTCGAGACGCTCGCCGCCCATGCAGCGCGCACCCAGGATCCGGACGAACTCACCGTGCACGTGAGGGTGGCGCTCGGCCGGGCAATCGTGCAGTCGGTGTTCGCCGCGGCGACCGAACTGCCGGTGATCGCGCTCGACCCGGCCCTCGAGCAGATGCTCAATCAGATCGCCCAGGGAACGCTGCGGCCGGGCGATGGCGCCGGTCTCGAGCCCTCCCTCGCCGAGGGGCTGCTGCAGCAGGCGGCCACCCTCGCCCAGGCCCGGGAACAGGCGGGCCAGCCGGCGGTGCTGCTGGTCGCGCCCGGACTGCGAGCACTGCTCGCGCGTTTCCTGCGCCGGGCGGTGCCCCAGTTGAAGGTCATCTCGCAGGCCGAGGTTCCTGACAGCCGGACCGTCCGGGTGGTCGCCGTGCTCGGGGGGCGCGCATGATCGTGCGTCGCTTCCAGGCCGCTTCCACCCGCGAGGCGCTGCGCGAGGTCCGCGAGGCGCTGGGCCCGGACGCGCTGATCCTGTCCAATCGTCGGCTGCCCTCGGGCGGCGTCGAACTGGTGGCGATGAGCGAGTCCACGCTCGATGCCGCGACCCTGCCCTCGCCGATTCCGGCGCGTGTCGAGCCGGCGCCGCACTGGCAGGCGATCGATGCCTACGAGCAGGCGGCTCGCGTGGTCGACGATGCGCAGGGCGTGTCCGCGCCGCTTCCAGCCCAGGCCCGGACGCCGCCGCCCGCGTCCCCGCCTGCGCCGGCCTCGCCGCCGTCGCTCGCGCGCGCGACGCCTGCGCGGGCCCTCCCGGGAGCAGGCGACCTGCCGCAGGTGCTGCGCCGACCGGACGGGCGCGCCGCCAGGCTGCCGTTGTCGCCGCTGCGTCCCCCGGCGGGCGGCGATGCCGGAAATGGCGGGCTCGCGTCGGCCGGCCCGGCGGCGGTGCCGCCCGCGGCTGCACCGGTCTCCGCGCCGCTGTCCGATCCGGCCGACACGATCGCGCCGGCGATGGCGGATCTGGCGGCCGAGTTGCGCTCGCTGCGCTCGCTCGTCGAGCAGCAGCTCGGCGGCTTCGCGTGGGCGGAACAGACGCGCCGGTCGCCCGAGCAGGTGGAGGTGCTGCGCCGGCTGCTCGCCGCCGGCCTGAGCAGCGCGCTCGCGCGCGAGGTCACCGCCAGCGCGGTGGGCACGCTGCGCGACCTGCCGGGCAACGGCACCGCGGTCGACGCGCTGTGGAGGCAGGTTCGCGCGCTGCTGCTCGAGCGCCTGCGCGGCTTGTGCGAATCGGGCGATGCGAGCACCCGCGGCGGCGTGTTCGCGCTGGTCGGGCCCACCGGAGTGGGCAAGACCACGACGGTGGCGAAGCTCGCCGCCCGCTGCGTGATCGCGCGCGGCGCAGCCAGCACCGCGCTGCTCAGCACCGACGGCTTCCGGGTGGGCGCGCTCGACCAGTTGCGCATCTACGGGCGCATCCTCGGGGTGCCGGTGATCGCGGTGCGCGACGAGAACGAACTCGCGGCGACGCTGCGCGAAGTGGGCACGCGGCATCTGACGCTGATCGATACCGTGGGCATGAGCCAGCGTGACCGGCGCATCGCCGAGCAGGTCGCGCTGCTCTGCGGCGAGGGTCGTCCGGTGCAGCGCGTACTGCTGCTGTCGGCCGCCGCCTCGGGCAGCACCCTCGAGGACGTGGTCCAGCGCTACGGGGGGGCGGGCCTCGCCGGCTGCGTGCTCACGAAGATCGACGAGGCGATATCGCTCGGGGGCGTGCTCGACGTCGTGCTCAGGCACGGCCTGCGCGTGCTGTTCGTGACCAACGGCCAGCGGGTGCCCGAGGACCTGCACCTGCCCAATCCGCTCTACCTGGTCGACCGTGCGCTGCGTGGGCGCGAGGGCGAGAACCCCTTCGTGCCGACCGACGAAGACTTCCCGCTGGTGGCCGCCAGCGGTGGTGCCGGTGTCTGAGCGGGCCCCCGATCAGGCCCAGGGCCTGCGCCGGCTGTTCGGCGGCGCCGGGCTGCGCAGCCTGATCCTGCTCTCCGCCTCGCCCGGTCTGGGCCAGACCGCACTCGCGGCCAATGTCGCGCACCTGATCGCGCGAAGCGGCGCCTCGGTGCTGCTGCTCGACGCCGCCGACTCGCCACGCGCGGCCGCGCGCTGGTTCGCGTCGGTCGCCCGCGGCGACCTGGCCGACGTGCTCGCAGGGCGCCGGGTGCTCGACGAGGTCCTGCTCGCAGTCCCCGGCGGCGCGAGCCTGCTGCCCTGCGGTCGCTGGCTGCCCGGCACGCCGGGGATCGGCCGGGTGCTGCCAGACCTCGCAGCCCGCTTCGACACCGTGCTGGTGGACGTGCCGCCGGGACGCGTGCAGGACTGGTGGCCGGTTGCCGCGCACGCGGGTGCGGTGGCGATCGGATCGGGCGAGGACGCGCGTTCGCTCACCGACGGCTATTCGCTGCTCAAGCGGCTGTCCGGCCGGCTGGGTCGCCAGCAGTACCTGTGGTGGATCGGCCGCGCCGCCAGCAGCGCGACGGCGGCAGCGGCCTCCGGGCGCATCGTGCGCGCGGCTCGCCGCTTCCTCGACCTGCCGGTCGAGGTCGCGATGTCGGTGCGCGAGGATCCGGCCCTTGAACTGGCCCTGCGGCAGCGGCGCCCGCTGGCCGATGCCTTCCCGGGCAGCCCCGCGGCCGCGGACTTCGCGGCGCTGGCGGCGCGAGTGCTCGCGTTGTCCGGCTCGGCGCAACCGGCGGGTGCTGCCTGGAGTACGCTCCTCGGTGACGAGGCCGACACCGCGCCCGCAGCGTGGCCGCGGACGGCACGCCGCGAGACCGCGGGCTCCGCGGTTCCCTGAGCCGCGCCGGCGACGGTGAGCGGGGTAGCACCCGCTTGCTGTTAGTATTCGGTCGCGTCAACCGCGCCCGCCGACTGCACGATGCCCCCGACCGCCTCGATCGACGACAAGGATGCCCTCGCCCGGGAGATGGCTCCGCTCGTCAAGCGGATCGCCTACCACTTCATGACCCGGTTGCCGGCGAGCGTGGAGGTCGACGACCTGATCCAGGCCGGGCTGATCGGGCTGCTCGATGCGGCCGATCATTTCGACAGCACGCAGGGCGCGCAGTTCGAGACCTACGCGGTCCAGCGGATCCGCGGCTCCATGCTCGACGAGCTTCGGCACGCCGACTGGCTTCCGCGCAACGTGCGCAAGAACCTGCGCAAGATCGAGGCGGCAGTGACGAAGCTCGAGCAGAGGCATGGCCGCCAGCCGAGCGAGACCGAACTGGCCGGCGAGATGAACGTGCCGCTGGCCGACTACCAGCACATGCTGAGCGATGCCCGCGGTTCGCAACTGCTGCACTACGAAGACTTCCAGGCGTCCGAAGACAACGACTTCTTCGATTTCTTCCTGGCCGACAACCAGGCCAACCCGCTCGCGATCATGGAAGACAAGGGCTTCCGGCAGATGCTGGTCACCGCAATCAGCAATCTTCCCGAGCGCGAAAAGCTGGTGATGGGGCTGTACTACGAGAAAGAGTTGAACCTGAA
>JBIPNU010000296.1:0-4211 GCA_044370615.1 Burkholderiales bacterium | reverse complement strand
TGCGTCGCGGCGATGTCGTCGTCGCGGTCAACAACACGGAGATCCGGTCGGCAGAACAGCTGGCCTCGGTGCTGGCCCAGGCCGAGCGGGGCCGCAATGTCGCGCTGCTGGTGCGCCGGGGCGAGAACGCGCTCTACGTCCCGCTGCGTATCGAGGGAGGAGGCTGACCGGGGATCGGTGATCGGTCGGGAGCGGTCGGGCGGGGCCACCCGCTACACGGGGTCTGCGAGCCCGCAGTCGCCTGAAAGGTGCGGTTCGCAGGCATCGCGGGCGGGACCTCGCGCGCCGGGCCCGGGGCGCGCGCACGCCAGCAGTTCCCTCCTGCGCCGTTTCCTGCTATGATTCAGCGGTTTAGTGGGCTGCGGCCCACTTTTCGTTTGTGCCTGCCCGATCTGTCCGGCCTCCCGGCCCGGCCCGTCGCGCGGCCCACGGGGCGCCTTGCCCGGAGGGTTGCGGGAAGGGAGCGGGGTTGCCCGGCCGGACCGTCCTTGCGACGGTCCCGGGCGGTCCCCCCTTTCCTTCGCCATCCACGCATGCCCGCTGCCCCTTCCTCCGTTCCCGCCGTCGTCGAGCAGGCGCTCGCTGCAATCGGCTACGAACTGGTCGACCTCGAGTTCGGCCCGGGGCGGTCGCGGCTGCTGAGGGTGTACATCGACCAGCCCGCCGGCATCCGCATCGAGGATTGCGAGCGGGTGAGCCGCCATCTCACGCAGGTGTTCGCGGTCGAGGCCATCGACTACGACCGCCTGGAGGTGTCCTCGCCGGGGCTGGACCGGCCGCTTCGGCGGCCGGCCGATTTCGCCCGCTTCGTGGGAGAGGTGGCGCGCGTGTCCGTGCGCAGTGCGGTGGGCGGACGACGCAATTTCACCGGCGCGATCCGCGCCGCCGACGACGCCGGCATCGAGCTCGACGTCGAGGGTCAACCGGTCAGGCTGGAGCTTGCGAACGTCGATCGCGCCCGGCTGGTGCCGCAGTTGTAGGAGAACGGGTATGAGTCGCGACATCCTGCTGATGGTCGATGCGCTTGCGCGCGAGAAGAACGTCGAACGCGAAATCGTGTTCGGTGCACTGGAGCTGGCGCTGGCCTCGGCGACCAAGAAGCGGTTCAGGGAAGACGCCGACGTGCGCGTGGCCATCGATCGCGACAACGGCGACTACCACGCGTTTCGCCGCTGGCTGGTGGTGCCCGACGAGACCGAGGAGGTGGTGCTCGACCAGCAGTACCTGCTGTCCGAGGCCCGGGAAGTCAACCCGGACATCCAGGTCGGCGACTATGTCGAAGAGCCGCTCGAGGCCGCGGACTTCGGACGCATCGGCGCGCAGGCCGCCAAGCAGGTGATCCTGCAGAAGATCCGTGACGCCGAGCGCGAGCAGATCCTCAACGACTTCCTTGCGCGCAAGGAGCACCTGGTCTCGGGCGCCATCAAGCGCCTCGAGCGAGGCAACGCGATCATCGAGACCGGGCGCCTGGAAGCGGTGTTGCCGCGCGACCAGATGATCCCGAAGGAGAACCTGCGCGTGGGCGACCGCGTGCGTGCCTGCCTGCTGCGCATCGATCGCGGCGTGCGGGGCCCGCAACTCATCCTGTCGCGGGTATCACCCGAATTCCTGATCCGCCTGTTCCAGCTCGAAGTGCCGGAGATCGAGGAGGGTCTGCTCGAGATCCGTGCCGCGGCGCGCGATCCGGGGGTGCGCGCGAAGATCGCGGTGAAGTCGAACGATTCGCGCATCGATCCGATCGGCACCTGCGCGGGGATGCGCGGCTCGCGGGTGCCGGCGGTGCCCGCGGAGCTCGCCGGCGAGCGCGTCGACATCATCCTGTGGTCGGCCGACCCCGCGCAGTTCGTGATCAACGCGCTGGCGCCTGCCGAGGTCACCAGCATCGTGGTGGACGAGGAAAAGCACACGATGGACGTGGTGGTCGATGCCGACAACCTGCCGCAGGCGATCGGCCGTGGCGGCCAGAACGTGCGGCTCGCGAGCGAGCTGTCCGGCTGGCAGCTGAACATCATGACCCAGGACGAGTCGCAGCGCCGCAAGGAGGAAGAGACCGTGGCGGTGCGCACGCTGTTCATGCAGCGCCTGGACGTCGACCAGGAGGTCGCCGACATTCTGGTCGAGGAAGGTTTCAGCACGCTCGAGGAAGTCGCCTACGTGCCGATCAACGAGATGCTGGAGATCGAAGCCTTCGACGAGGACACCGTCAACGAGCTTCGCAACCGCGCGCGCAACGCGCTGCTCACCGAGGCGATCGCCAGCGAGGAGCAGGTCAGCCACGACGTCGAGGACCTGCTTACCCTGGAGGGGATGGACAATGCGACCGCGCGCCAGCTCGCGCGCGGCGGAGTCAAGACCAAGGAGGACCTGGCCGACCTGGCCGTGGACGATCTCATCGAGATCGCCGAGATGGACGAGGAGCGCGCGCGCCAGCTGATCATGGCGGCGCGGGCTCCGTGGTTCGAGTCGCAGTCGCAGTAGGCACGCGGCGAGAGGGGCGGATCGGGCTGCGCCCGGTCGCCGGACCAGACGCGTGATCGGGCGGGGTGACCCCGCCGACCGGAGCATTCGATGGCAGATACCAACGTCAGTCAATTCGCGAAGGAACTCGGGGTGCAGCCGTCGCTGCTGCTCGAGCAGTTGAAGGCCGCCGGCGTGGCGCGCGCGCTGTCGGAGACCGCGCCGCTCACCGAAGCGGACAAGACCCAGCTGCTCGACTACCTGAGGCGCGCGCACGGTGCCGCCGAGCCCAAGGGCAAGATCACGCTCACGCGCAAGCAGACCACCGAGATCAAGAAAGCCGACGCGAGCGGGCGAGCCCGCACGATCCAGGTCGAGGTCCGCAAGAAGCGGGTGTTCGTCAAGCGCGATGCCGCCGATGCGGCACCCGTGCCCGAGGCGACGCCCGCCGCGGATCTTCCGGCGGCGCCCGTCGCCCCGGCAGCACCCGAGGCGCCAGCCGTCGAGGCGACGCCCGCCGAGGCGACGCCCGCCGTGGCGCCCGTGGCACCCGCGACCGCGCCTACTCCGGCGAGCCCGGCGCCGTATTCGGGGGTCGGCGCCGAGCAGGTTGCATTGCGCGAGGCGGAGGCGCGGCGCGATGCCGAACTCGCCGAGCGCCAGTCGGCTGAGCTCAAGGCCAAGCAGGAGGCGGAGGCCCGCCGGCGCGAAGCCGAGGCCGCGGCTGCCGCAGCGGCCGCGGCTCAGGCGGCTGCACCTGCGTCGTCGACGACGCCGGGCCACGAAGGCACGCTGCATCGTCCGGCGATCAAGCCCGAGGACCGCGCCGCGCGCGGCGACAAGAAGCCGGCGAAGAAGAAGGAAGTCTCCGCCTGGCAGGACCCCAACCTCAAGCGCCGCTCGATCAAGACGCGAGGCGAGGTCGGTGGCGCGCACGGCTGGCGGGGCGCGCGCGGGCCGGGCGGGCGGCGCGGCGACGATGACGGTGGTTCGGGTGGCTTCAGCGCCCCGGAACCGGTGGTGCACGAGGTGCTGGTGCCCGAGACCATCACGGTCGGGGCGCTCGCGCAGAAGATGTCGATCAAGGCAGCCGAACTCATCCGTCACCTGATGAAGCTCGGCACGATGGCCACGATCAACCAGGTGCTGGACCAGGACACCGCGATGATCCTGGTCGAGGAAATGGGCCACGTGGCCAAGCGGGCCAAGCTCGACGACCCGGAGGCGTTCCTCACCGAGGCCTCGCCCCAGGAGGCGGTGGCGGCCGAGTCGCGGGCACCGGTGGTCACGGTGATGGGCCACGTCGACCACGGGAAGACCTCGCTGCTCGACTACATCCGGCGCACCCGCGTGGCCAGTGGCGAGGCGGGTGGCATCACCCAGCACATCGGCGCCTATCACGTGGAGACGCCGCAAGGCATCGTCACGTTCCTCGACACGCCGGGCCACGAAGCGTTCACCGCGATGCGCGCCCGGGGCGCGAAGGTGACCGACGTCGTGGTGCTGGTGGTGGCGGCCGACGATGGCGTGATGCCCCAGACGATCGAGGCGGTACACCACGCGAAGGCCGCGGGCGTGCCGCTGGTGGTGGCGGTGAACAAGATCGACAAGCCCGAGGCAAACCCCGAGCGCATCCGCCAGGAACTCGCCTCGCACCAGGTGGTGCCGGAAGAGTGGGGTGGCGACACCCAGTTCATCGAGGTCTCCGCGCGTACCGGGCAGGGCATCGACAAGCTGCTCGAAGGCCTGCTGCT
>JBIPNU010000294.1:0-4218 GCA_044370615.1 Burkholderiales bacterium | reverse complement strand
GACCGCGGCGAGCGTGGCGTAGGCCGCGTAGAGCCCGGCGACGAAATCCCCGACCGGGACGCCCGCCTTCACTGCGTCGCAGCCCGGCTCGCCGGTCACGCTCATCAGCCCGCTCACCGCCTGGATCGTGACGTCGAACGCACCGCGCCCGGCGGCCGGACCGGTCTGCCCGTATCCGGTCACGGAGGTGTAGACCAGCCGCGGGTTGCGCGCGCGCAGCGCCTGCGCGCCCAGCCCGAGCCGGGCAAGCACACCGGGGCGGAAGTTCTCGACCACGACGTCCGCGACGTCGGCCAGGCACCGGAGCCGCTCGACCGCTGCCGGATCCTTGAGGTCCGCAACCAGGCTGCGCTTGTTGCGGTTGACCGACGCGAAGTTCTCGGAGTAGCGCCCCCCGTCCGGACCGTCCACCAGCGGCGGCCAGCGCCGCATGTCGTCACCCCCTTCGGGCTTCTCGACCTTCACCACGTCGGCGCCGAGGTCGGCCAGCAGCATCGCGCAGAAGGGCCCTGCCGCGATCTGGCCGAACTCGAGCACGCGCAGGCCGGCCAGTGGGCCGGCGGCGGTGCCCGTGGCGAAGGAGGAGGTCAAGGAAGGCTCGCGCGAGACGGGATTGCGGAAGCATTCGAGTGTAGAGGAAACCCGCCGACACGTCGGGTCGCCGGCAGGTCCGGACCGACGACCGGCGGCGGTGGTAACGTAGACGGCGGTCGGGGGGCTCCTCGCGCGAGAGCGGTCGGCGGCCCGGGGTCGAGTCATCCCGTCGCTGCCGCGGACCGCTGGCCTGCGCTCGATGGCCGCCCAGGCCGGGCCGTCCGCACTCGAGTCCCGCGGCCTTGCGACCCGTCCCTTTCCGTCCCTGTTCGTCCGAACGCCCTGCCGCCACGGAGTGTCAACCATGGTCCGATACCTGCGCGAGTCCGAGATCCGCTCGCTGCTCACCATGCCGGCGACGATCGACTGCGTGGAGCGCGCGTTCGTCGACCGCGCGCACGGACGAGCAGTCGATGTACCCCGGAGGCGTACCCGCCAGCCCGGGGGCCACCTGCACATCGTGCAGGGTGCGGCACCCGATCTGGGCCTGATCGGCTACAAGGCGTACTACAGCCGCGCCGGCGGCGGACGATCGTTCCTCGTGCACCTGCTCGACCACGCGAGCGCGGCGCCGGTGGCCATCCTCGAGGCCGAGTGGATGGGCCAGATGCGCACCGGCGCGGCCACCGGCGTGGCCGCCCGTCACCTGTCCCGACCCGACAGCGCGGTCGTCGGCCTCTTCGGGTCGGGTCGCCACGCGATGACCCAGCTCGAGGCAACCTGTGCGGTGCGCCCGGTACGCGAGGTCAAGGTGCACGGTCGCGATGCCGCCCGCGTACAGCGCTTCTGCGACGAGATGGCGACGCGGGTGCCCGCCCGCCTGCGCCCGGCCACCGATGCGGCGGATACGGTCCGCGGCTCGGATATCGTGATCGCGATGACCCGCGCCGACGCGCCTCTGTTCAATGGAGATCTGCTCGAGCCTGGCCAGTTCGTCTCCGCCGCCGGGGCCAATGCGCTCAACCGCCGCGAACTCGACCTTGCCGCGGTGCGTCGGGCCGACGTGATCGTGGTGGACTCGGTTCAGGTCGCGGAGGGCGAGAGCGGCGACCTGCTGCAGGCCTTCGAAGCCGGCCTGCTGCAGTGGGAGAACGTGCCCACGCTGGGCGACGTGATCGTCGGGCGCCACCCGGGACGCACGGGGCCGGAGCAGGTCGTGCTCTACGAGTCGCACGGGATGGCCTTGCAGGACCTCTACACCGCAGCCCACGTGCTCGAGCTCGCGCGCAGTCGCGCAGTGGGCACCGACCTGCCTATCGGCGCTTGAGCGCCCCCTCCCCGGAGTCGCGCATGAACACCCCGTCTTCCCCCTCCGCCGCGCCGCGGCAACCCGTCCTCGGCGTCGTCGGCCTGGGCAACATGGGCCAGCCGATGAGCGCGCGCCTGGCCGGCGCAGGCTTCGCGCTGGTCGTGCACGACCTCGATCCGGCGCGGGTGCGGGGTGTGGTCGAGCGCTCCGGCGCCCGCGCGGCGACGAGCCTCGCCGAACTGGGCACCGCCTGCGACGTGGTGATCACGCTGCTGCCCGACGGCGCGATCGTGAGCCGGGTGCTGCTGGGCGAACGGGGCGATGCCAGCGGAGACTGCGTGGCGGCCGGGCTGCGCGACGGCGCGGTGGTGATCGACATGAGTTCTTCTTCCCCGGTGGGCACCCGCGCGCTCGCGCCGAAGCTGGCCACCCGTGGGGTGCGCATGCTCGACGCGCCGGTATCGGGTGGCGTGCGCCGCGCCGCCGACGGCACGCTGGCAATCATGGTGGGTGGCGACGCCGACCTGCTCGCCAGGATGGGCCCGGTGCTCGCTCCGCTGGGGCGCACCATCCACGCCGGCGGCACCGGCGCCGGCCATGCGGTCAAGGCCCTGAACAACTACGTGTCGGCCGCCGGCCTGCTCGCGGCCTGCGAGGCGGTGCGCGCGGGCGAACGCTTCGGACTGGACCCGGCGACCGTGGTCGACGTGATCAACGCCTCGACCGGGGTCAACAACAGCACCCAGAACAAGCTCAAGCCCTTCGTGCTCTCGGGCAGCTACGCCGACGGCTTCGGGCTCGCGCTGATGGCGAAGGACCTGCGCACCGCCCTCGAGGTCGCCCACGCGGGCGGCTCGCCGACCGCGCTGGCCGCCACCGTGGTGGAGGTCTGGAACGACGCCGAGGAACGTCTGGGCGCCCGCTCGGACCCGACGGTCAACCATACCGCCATCGATCGCTACCTCGGGCTGCTCGGGGACGAGGCACGCTGAATCGGCTGCCGCGCCCCTGCGAGGGTGTGCCAGCACCAGCGAGGCCGGGACCCACAGGCGCCCCGGGGCGAGGTGACGCTCAGGCCATCTGCCTCATGATCGCGTAGAGGGCGTTCTGCGCCTCGAAGCCGATGCCGGGCCGATCGGGCAGGCGCAGCCAGCCGTCCTCGACCCGCGCGTCGTCGGCGAACCCGGCAAAGGCGCCGAACACGCCGGGATAGGCCTCGCACCCGCCCAGCCCGAAGCCCCCGACGATATGCAGCGTCATCTGGTTGCCCCCGTGCGGAAACACCCGCTCGCGCGACCACCCGAGTTCGGCCATGGCCGCCAGCGTGCGCGAGAACTGCACGATGCCGTAGCTCTGCGGCACATCGGTCTGCACGTAGTCGCGATCGGCGCGCAGCCCGCCAAAGCGCAGCAGGTTGACGACGTCCTGGGTGGAGAAGAGGTTCTCGCCGGTGCCCACCGGCGAACCGTACTCGTCGCAGAACCGCGCGAGCAGCGCATAGTCGAGCGGGTCGGTCGGCTCCTCGAACCAGCGCAGTCCGTAGTGCCCGAAGCGGCGGGCGTAGGCGAGCGAGCGCTCCGGGTCGAACCCGGCGTTCGCGTCGACCGCGAGCCGCGTCGGGTCGCCAACGAACGCGAGCGCGGCCTCGACCCGCCGCACGTCCTCGTCGATCGACGCGCCGCCGACCTTGATCTTCATCACGTCGTAGCCCTGCGCGAACTTCGCCCGGATCTCGTCGACGAGTTCGACGATGCCCTTGCCGGGTTCGTACCAGCCACCGCCCACGTAGCAGCGGACACGGTCGAGCGTGCGATCCCGCGAGTAGCGCGCGGCGAGGGTCGCATGTAGCGGCCGGCCCTCGATCTTCGCCACCGCATCCCAGACTGCGACCTCGAGCGTGCCGATCGCCACCGAGCGCTCGGTGTGACCACCCGGCTTCTCGCGCTGCATCATGCAGGCGAGCACGCGCTCGGGGTCGAGGTTGGTGCCTGCGTCATCCACCAGTGACTGCGGATCGGCGGCAAGCAGCCTCGGGATGAACCGGGCCCGCATCTGCGCGCCGCAGGCATAGCGGCCGGTCGAATTGAACGCGTAGCCGACGACCGGTCGACCGTCTCGCACCACGTCGGTAACCACCGCCACCACCGAGGTGGTCATCTCGCTGAAGTCGAACACGGCATTGCGCAGCGACGACTTCAGCGGCACGGCGGTCTCGAGAACATCGACGATGCGCATGGCAGGACTCCACTGGACACCGCGTCCAGTCTAGCAGCCCGCGAGCGCCGCGAACCGAGACGGGCTCGCCCCGCCCGCCGCCGGTGCCTGCAGCGCGCGCCGGTGCACGCGGCGCGTTCGCCTCGCGGCAGCCGTCCCGC
>JBIPNU010000009.1:0-14764 GCA_044370615.1 Burkholderiales bacterium | reverse complement strand
ACCCGCACCGTGGTCGGCTCGGACGGAGGCACTGGCGCGGTGGCGCAGCCGGCGAGCATGCCGAGTGCGAGGGCGGCGACGCAGAGCGCCGAGCGGCGGGTCGGTGCGGACATGAGGGGCTCCTCTCGTTAGGTCATCGCGGGCGGGCGTCATCAGGCCCGCCTCTCGCGGCATGGTAGTGCGCGGCGCGTGCTTGCGCCATTTACGCGCCGGCCAGGCTGGCTCGTAGGGGGGGCGAGGGCAGGTCCGGGGCGTGGCAGCCGCGAGGCGCGAGTGTCCGGAGGGGTGTCCGTGCCGCCCAACGCCTGCCGGACGTCAGACCGCCCCCAGCTGCCGCAGCCCGTCCCACAGCAGCTTGAACGAGGCGAGGATCAGCAGCGCGTAGCACAGCGAGTAGAGCTGGCGCTGGTGGAGGCGCTGATGCAGCCGCCAGCCCAGCCAGATCACCGGCGGTGTGGCGAGGCTGCAGAGCAGCACGAGCATCCAGAGCCTCGCGTCGGGGCTGGCGAGGAACAGCCAGGGCCCGACCTTCGCCGCGTTGGCCGCGGTGAAGTACATGTTCATCGTGCCGGCATAGAGCGTCTTGGACAGGCCGAGCGAGAGCATGTAGATGGCGACGGGTGGCCCGCCGGCGTGCGCCATCATGCTGGTGATGCCCGACACGGTGCCCGCGAGCGTCGCGCGCGCGCGCGACCGCGGACGCACAACCACCTGGCTGCCACCGATGAACCACTGGGCCGAGAAGCCCAGCGTCACCAGCGCGATGGCCACGGCGAACCAGCCCGGATTGAGCTGGCTCATCAGCCAGAAGCCGATCGCGGTGCCCGCGAACATCGGGGGCAGCAACCACGCGAGCTCGGTGCGCGACCAGGTCGAGGGCTTCCAGTAGCGGATCGCGATGATGTCCATCACGATGAACAGCGGCGCCATCAGCGCGCCGGCCGTGATCGGATCGAGCGCGAGCGACAGCAGCGGGATACCCAGCGCTGCCAGACCTCCGCCGAACGCCCCCTTCATGAAGGCCAGGATGAAGACGACCAGCAGGCAGACGGCGAGCGTGCCTGCGTCGGGCAGCAGTTCGAGCAAGATCGCGGCGCTTCAGCGGCGCGCGTTGCGCAACGCGCTCAGTGTTGTGCGCGGGGTGATTGCCTCGGGGTCGGTGCGCAGTTCGATCAGCGACGGGCCATCGAAGGCGAGGCAGCGCTCCAGCGCCGCGGCGAAGTCCCCGGTGCGCAGCACGGTCTCGCCATGGCCACCGTAGGCGCGAGCGAGCAGCGCGAAGTCCGGGTTGCGCAGCCCGGTGCCCGATACCCGGGCCGGATACTCGCGCTCCTGGTGCATGCGGATCGTGCCGTACATGCCGTTGTTGACCACGCAGAACAGGATCTTCAACCCGTACTGGGCGGCGGTGGCCATCTCCTGGCCGTTCATCATGAAGCAGCCGTCGCCGTTCCAGGACACCACGGTTCGCTCGGGATGCACCAGCTTCGCCGCCACGGCCGACGGCACGCCGTAGCCCATCGCGCCACTGGTGGGCGCGAGCTGGGTGCGATAGCCCCGGTAGTCGAAGAAGCGGTGCAGCCAGGCCGCATAGTTGCCCGCGCCGTTGGTGACGATCGCCTCGTCGGGCAGGCGTGCCCGCAGCGTGCGCAGCACCTGCGAGAGGTTCACGTCCCCGGGTGGATTCACCGGCTCGAGCGTCTGCAGGTAGTCGGCGCGCGCGGCGGCGGTCCAGGCGGACCAGCGAGCGGTCGACGCCGCGGGCAGCGCCGGCATCGCGCGCAGCGCGGCGGCCATCTCCGGCATGCCGGAGTTGACCAGCAGGTCGCCCTGGTACACCCGACCCAGTTCCTCGGCGCCCTGGTGCACGTGCACCAGCGTCTTGTTCATGCAGGGCACGTCGAGCAGCGTGTAGCCCTGCGTGGCCATCTCGCCCAGCCGCGGGCCGATGGCCAGCAGCAGGTCCGCCTCGCGGATGCGCGCGGCCAGCGCCGGATTGATGCCCACGCCGACGTCCCCGGCATAGGTGGGCAGCCGGTTGTCGTGCAGGTCCTGGCAGCGGAACGCGCAGCCCACCGGCAGGCCCGAGGCCTGCGCGAACGCGGCCATGTCCGCCACGGCCTGGCGCGTCCAGCCGCTGCCACCCAGCAGCACGAACGGCCGCTCGGCAGCGGCGAGCAGCGCGCGCAGCCGTTCGATGTCGGCGGTGCCGGGGTTGGCCTGCACCCGCTGCCAGCGCCGCGCGTCGGGGACGGTGGCCGTCTCGGTCAGCATGTCCTCGGGCAGCGCCAGCACCACCGGACCGGGGCGTCCGGACGTGGCCAGGTGGAACGCATGGCTCAGGTATTCGGGAATCCGCGCGGCGGAGTCGATCTGCGCGGTCCACTTGGCCATGAACGGTCCGAAGAAGCGCCGGAAATCCATTTCCTGGAAAGCCTCGCGATCGACGTAATCGCGGGCGACCTGGCCGATCAGCACGATCATCGGCGTGGAGTCCTGGAACGCGGTGTGGATGCCGATCGCCGCATTCGTCGCCCCCGGGCCGCGGGTGACCATGCAGATGCCCGGGCGCCCGGTGAGCTTGCCGTAGGCGTCGGCCATGTTGGCCGCGCCGCCTTCCTGGCGGCAGACCACGAACCGGATCGCGTCCTGGTGGTCGTGGAGCGCGTCGAGCAGCGCGAGGTAGCTCTCGCCGGGCACGCCGAAGGCCATGTCCACGCCGTGGATGCGCAACTGGTCGGCGAGGATCTGTCCGCCGGTGCGGGGGCGAAGTGCGGAGTCCGTCATGGTGGGCGTCCCGAAGGCAGGGGATGGCGCGCGGTGCGCGGCAAGGTCGCAATGGTGCCCGCATCCGGGCATTCCCGCATCCGCGGTCACCGCGAGGGTCGCCCGTGCCCGGGCGCGCCCGCGCAACCGGGTTGCCCCCGCGGAGGCGGTGTCGACGGCGATGCGCGCGGCACGGCCGTGGGCCCGACCCCCGCGGGCTTCGCCCCCGCCGGGGACGTCCGGGTTCCGGGCGGGCGTCCGGGACGAGCCTTCGCTCGCGTCCCTGCGGCGCGTCCGGGCGCCGCCGGCTCGATCGATGCGCGCGCCGGTGCGCAGCCCGTTCGATCGATGCCCGTGCCCGGGCGCGGCCGGCTCCATCGCGGCGCACGCGCGGGCGACGCCCGGTTCAATCGATGCGCGCGCCGGTGGCCTTGACCACCTTCGCCCACTTCGGGATCTCGCGTGCGATGTGCTTCGCGAAGGCCTCGGGCGAGCCACCGGCCACGGTGGCGCCGAGCTTCGCCAGGCGTGCGCGCAACTCCGCGCTCGCCAGCGCCTTGTTGGCTGCGGCATTGATCCGGTCGACCACCTCGCGTGGTGTGCCTGCCGGCGCGAGCAGCCCGTACCAGATGTCGGCCTGGTAGCCGGGCAGGGTCTCCGCAAGGGTGGGGATCTGGGGGGCTGCCGGCGAGCGTGCTGCCGAGGTGATGCCCAGCGCGCGGAAGCGGCCCGACTCGATGAACGGCAGCGAGGGCAGCAGCCCGTCGACCATCAGCGAGACCTCGCCCCCGAGCAGCGCCATGCGCCCTGGCGTGGAGCCCTTGTACGGCACGTGCTGGATCTCGATGCCGGCCATGGTGGCGAAGAGCGCCGCGTTCAGGTGCGGTGTCGAGCCCGAGCCCGAGGACGAGTAGAACAGTTCGCCGGGGCGTTTCTTCGCGAGCGCGATCAGGTCCTTCACGGATTTCACCGGCAGCGAGGCCGGCACCACCAGCACCGAAGTGGTGTCGGCCACCTGCACGATGGCGGTGAAGTCGCGTTCGACGTTGAACGGCAGCTTCGGATAGAGCGACGGGTTGATGGCGACCGGCCCCACGCCGCCCATCACCAGCGTGTAGCCGTCGGCCGGCGCCCTGGCCACCTGCTCCATGCCGAGGATGCCGTTGGCCCCGGCGCGGTTCTCGACCGTGATCGGCGCGCCGAGGGCAGGTTCCATGGCCTGTGCCACGTCGCGGGCGAGCGTGTCGCCGGTGCCGCCGGCCGCGAGCGGGACGATCAGCCGGATCGGGCGCGCGGGCCAGGGCTGCGACCACGCGGGCAGGGCGACCGCCACCGCCAGCGCGCCGGGCAGGATCAGCGCGAGCCGGCCGCGTGCAGGGCGAATACGGGCATGGGGATGCTCGGGTGGCTGGCGCATGGCGGGACTCTCCTCGAATGGCCGGCGCGGATTCATGGTCGACGCCTGGCTGACAGGGTACCGGCCGGCCCGCGTGCGCGCGGAAGTGCACCCCGCCACGAGTCTACCCGGCGCGCCACCGTGTGCGGCGCGCGTGGCGGCACGGGCCACGGCTATACTGGCCGCGTCGCGGGCTGCGGGGTTGCCTTCGACAGCGGTGCCCGCCCCTGCGCACTGATGTTCGCGAGGCGGAACCGACGCCACCCACCCGCGCCGGCGAAGCATCGCCATTCCAGGAAGGAGGACCGCGCATGACCCAGGCATTTCCTCGTGCCGCGAAGCGGCCCGCTGCAGTGGCCCTTGCGCTGCTGCCGGCACTGCTGCTGCTGCCCATCGGCGCCGCCGCGCAGACCAAGGGCGGGGATTTCCCGCAGCGCTCCCTCCGGTTCATCGTCGGCTTCCCGCCGGCGGGCACCACGGACATTCTCGCCCGCGTGGTGGGCAACCACCTCACCGAGCGCTGGGGCCAGTCGGTGATCATCGACAACCGTCCCGGCGCCGGCGGCAACATCGGTGCCGAGCTGGCCGCGCGCGCGGTGCCCGATGGCTACACGATGATGATGACCACCGCCGGCGTGTCGGCGATCAACCCGACGCTCTACGCGAAGCTCCCGTGGAATCCGAAGGATTTCGAAGCGGTCGTCGCAGTCGGCCAGACGCCCAACATCTTCGTGGTGAATGCGTCGTCGCCCCATCGCACGCTGAAGGAACTCATCGCCGCCGCGCGCAGCAGCCCCGGCCGGGTCGCCTTCGGTGCGCCGGGCGTGGGCACGACCGGCCACCTCTCGGGCGAACTGTTCAACACCATGGCCGGCATCACGCTCAACTTCGTGCCCTTCAAGGGCAGCGCACTGGTGCTGAACGACCTGCTCACCGGCTCGGGCATCAACCTCGCGATCGACAACATGCCGCCCTACGTGCCGCAGATCAAGTCGGGCAAGCTGCGCCCGCTGGCGGTCGGCACGCCGCGCCGCAGCGCGATCCTTCCCGACGTGCCGACGGTGTCCGAGGCTGGCCTGCCCGGATATCTCTCCTACGCGTGGTTCGGGCTGATCGCCCCGCGCGGGGTGCCGCGGGCGGTCGTCGAGCGGGTCAATGCCGAGACCAACCGCATGCTGGCGATGCCCGAGATGCAGGCGAAGCTCGCCGAGCAGAGCATCGAGGCGATGGGCGGTTCGGCCGCCGACTTCCAGAAGCTGATCGACGCCGAGGTCCAGCGCTGGAGCGAAGTGGTGCGCAAGTCCGGTGCCAAGGCGGACTGACGAGTCGACATGATCCAGGACGCCGATACGCTCGACCTGCTGCTCGCGGCCATCCGCCGCTTCGTGCGCGAGCGGCTGATTCCCGCCGAGGCCGAGGTCACCGACACCGATGCGATGCCGCCGGACATCGTGCGCGAGATGCGCGAGATGGGGCTGTTCGGCTACGCGCTGCCGCGCGAGTACGGCGGGCTGGGGCTCACGGTCGAGGAGCAGTGCCGGGTCGCCTTCGAACTGTGCTACGCCTCGCCGGTGTTCAGGTCCTACGTGGGCACCAACAACGGCATCGGGGCGATGGGCATCGTCATCGACGGCACGCCGGAGCAGCGGACGCGCTGGTTGCCGCGGCTGGCCGCCGGCGAGGTGATCGGAAGCTTCGCGCTCACCGAGCCCGACAACGGCTCGGACGCAGGCGCGCTTCGCACCTCCGCGCGGCGCGACGGCGATCACTACGTGATCAACGGCACCAAGCGCTACATCACCAACGCCCCGGAGGCGGCGGTATTCACGCTGATGGCGCGTACCGATGCCGCGCAGAAGGGCGCCGCCGGCGTGAGTGCCTTCCTGGTCGAGCGCGACACGCCCGGGCTCAAGGTCGCCGCGCCCGATCGCAAGATGGGTCAGCGCGGCTCGCATACCGCCGACGTCATCCTCGAGGACGTGCGCGTGCCAGCCTCCGCGCTGGTGGGTGGCGTCGAGGGCCAGGGCTTCAAGACCGCGATGAAGGTACTCGACCGCGCCCGGCTCAACATCGCGGCCGTCTGCGTGGGCATCGCCCAGCGCATGCTCGACGACACGCTCGCCTACGCGCTGCAGCGACGGCAGTTCGGCCAGGAGATCGCCGGCTTCCAGCTGGTGCAGGCGATGCTGGCCGACTCGAAGGCCGAGATCTATGCCGCGCGCAGCATGGTGATCGAGGCCGCGCGCGCGGCCGACGAGGGTGCGAACATCATCACCGAGGCCTCGTGCGCCAAGCTGTTCGCCTCGGAGATGTGCACCCGGGTGGCTGACCGCTGCGTCCAGATCCACGGCGGCGCCGGCTACATGCAGGAGTACCCGATCGAGCGGCTGTACCGCGACGTGCGGCTGTTCCGCATCTTCGAGGGCACCAGCCAGATCCAGCAGCTGGTCATCGCGCGCAACATGATCCGGGAGGCGCAGGCCGGCCACCGCTGAAGGCTCCGTCGGGGGCAGCCCCCCCTCCGGCCGCAGCCTCGCGCGATGCGCGGGTCGCCGGCCAGCAGACGTGGTCGGCAGCATCCTCCCGCGCCGGTGTGCGGCAGCACCGCGTCCGGCACCCCGACTTCACCGAACGATCCGCACAGGAGATCCCCTCGATGGCACCTCGTACTGCACCAACCCTGCGCCGCGGCGCGCTGCTCGCCGCCGCGGCGGCCCTCGCACTGCCGGCAGCCGCCCAGACCTATCCGGTCAAGCCGATCCGGGTGGTGGTGCCCTTCGGTGCGGGCGGCTCGGCCGACACCATGGCCCGCCTGGTCGGCCAGCGCTTCACCGAGTCGTGGGGGCAGCCGGTCGTGGTCGAGAACCGCACCGGCGCCGCCGGCATGATCGGTGCCGAGTTCGTCGCGCGCGCGGCCCCTGACGGGTACACGCTGATGGTGACCTCGGGAGCCTTTTCCTCGACGCCGGCGCTCAACCCGAACGTGCCGGTGGATATCTTCCGCGACTTCACCCCGGTGGTGAACATCTCCAATACCGCGACCATCATCAACGTCCACCCGTCGCTGCCGGTGAAGTCCATCAAGGAACTGGTCGCCTTCGCCAAGCAGCGACCCGGGCAGATCAGCTACGCGACCGCGGGCGTGGGCTCCACCGGGCATCTCGCCACGGAACTGTTCCTCGCCACCACCGGCACCCGCATGCTGCACGTGCCCTACAAGGCCAACCCGATCGCGGTGATCGACGTCATCGCGGGCCACGTACCGGTGATGTTCGACCTCGTGCTCACCGGCGCCCCCCACGTGCGCGCGGGCAAGCTGCGCGCGCTGGCGGTCACCTCCAGCAAGCGCCTGCCGCTGCTGCCCGACGTGCCGACGGTCACCGAGGCGGGGTTGCCCGCCTTCGACGCGAACGTGTGGCTGGGCATGATGGGGCCGGCCGCTCTGCCGCGCGACATCGTGATGCGCCTGAACGGCGAGGTGAACCGCATCGTCGCGCTGCCCGACATCGTGCGTCGCTTCAACGAACTGGGCGTGGAACCGGCGGGCGGCACGCCCGAGGCCTTCGCGGCGCTCCACAAAGCGGATTTCGCGAAGTGGCAGAAGGTGGTGCGCGAGGCCAGGATCAAGCCCGAGTGACGCGGTACCGAAGCGGGCGCGGCGCTCGATCCCGCCTGCGCGCGGGCGCGATGCGGTCGTTGCCGCGCGCGGCGCCGTCGGGTTTCGCGAAGGGCGATGCGAACTGACCCGACCCGCGGTTCCGATAGCCGGGTCCTGGTTCGGCCGCTGCAGGAGACGACGATGAGCGTGTCGTGGAGAGTCCCGACCGGCGAGGGCCGTCTCCGACCCTCGAGTGCTCCGGCGCGGGCGGGCTGCGCCGCGTCTGTCGGCTGCGCGGGATTCCGATCCCGTATCGGAGCCTGCGTCCTGCACGTGGGCGCACTGGCCGTCATGCTGACTGCCGCGGCCGCCGCCCAGGCCCAGAAGGCCTGGCCCGAGCGCCCGGTGCGCCTGGTGATCGGCTTCGGCGCGGGCGGATCGTCGGACACGGTGGCGCGCACGGTGGCGCAGCAACTCGCGCAGGCGTGGGGACAACCGGTGGTGGCCGAGAATCGTACCGGGGCCACCGGCACCATTGCCACCGATATCGTCGCGCGCGCGGCGCCCGATGGCTACACGCTGCTGTTCACCTCGGCACTGTCGACCGCCGCGGCGCTCTACCCGTCGCTGCCGTTCGACTGGCAGCGCGATGTCGCGCCGATCGTGCAGACCACGGCCGTGCCGCAGCTGCTCTACGTGCATCCCTCGTTGCCGGCGCGCAGCGTGAAGGACCTGATCGCCTTCGCGCGCCAGCGTCCGGGCGAGCTCGCCTACGCGAGCTCCGGCGTGGGATCGGTCGCTCATCTGTCGGGGGCGAGCCTGGCGCTGCTGGGTGGGCTCAAGCTGATCCACGTGCCGTACAAGTCCAACGGACTGGCGGCGCTGGACGTGGTGGCCGGGCACGTGCCGATCATGTTCGATCAGCTCTCCACCGCGGTGCCCAACGTGCGCGCAGGCAAGGTGCGGGCGCTGGCCGTCACCTCCGCGCGTCGTGTGGCGCAACTGCCCGAGGTGCCCACGATGATCGAACTCGGCTTCGCCGGCTTCGAGACCAGTGTCTGGCATGGCCTGTTCGGGCCGGGCGGCCTGCCGAAGGAGCAGGTGGCCCGCCTGAACGCCGATGCGAACCGCGTGCTGAAGATGCCCGAGGTGCGCGAACGGCTCGGTGCGCTGGGCATGGAGGTTGTGGGCGGTAGCGCCGAAGCCTTCGCCGCGGAGATGCGCCGCGACTACGCGTGGGCGTCGAAGACCATCCGGTCGGCGGGGATCCGGGCCGAGTGAAGCCGCCCCACCGCCGGACGACCCCGAGCCGCCGGGCGCAGCGGGCCTGCCCCATGCGATCGCCACGCGCCCCGGGGCGCCGTTCCGGCCTCGCGACGTCGGCCGTGTGTTTGGCCTGTCGCCTGGTTCGGGGCCGTCAGGCCCGGGCCGATGCAGGTTGCAGCCGACCGTGCCCCGACCGGTTCGCCGTCGGGTTTCGCGATCGTCCGCCGACGACTATCCTTCGCGGCGGCGCGCCGATCCCGGTCGCGCCAGTCGCCGAACACCGCAACGAGGCCCCATGATGAAGCAGACCGTTCCGCCCACCGACCGACCCCTCCCCCTCCGCGGCAATCCGCGTCGCGCACGGCGGCCGGATCGTGCATCCACGCCGGCGGTCGCGTCGCGTGCGGCCTGCGCGCTGGTGCTGGGTGCGGGCGTGCTGGCCGTCGCATCGCTGCCGGCAGCGGCACAGAAGGCCTGGCCGGAGAAACCGCTGCGCATCGTCGTCAATTTCGGGGCGGGAGGCTCGGCCGACACCATGGCGCGACTGGTGAGTCCGTCGCTGCAGTCGGGGCTCGGGCAACCGGTGGTGATCGAGATCCGCCCGGGCGCCACGGGTTCGATCGGCGCGGAGTTCGTCGCGCGGCAACCGGCGGATGGCTACACGATGCTGATGACCTCCGGTGCCTTCGCGATGGCCCCGGCCCTTCAGTCGAAGCTGCCGTACGACATCTTCCGCGACTTCACGCCGATCGTCGGCTGCTCGAACGCGGCGCAGGTGCTGGTGGTGCATCCCTCGCTCCCGGTGAAGTCGGTGAAGGATCTGGTCGCCTTCGCGAAGAAACGTCCGGGCGAGATCGGCTGGGCGACGGCCGGCATCGGGTCCACCGGGCATCTCGCGGGCGCGCTGTTCAATGAACTGGTGGGCATCCGACTGATCCACGTGCCGTACAAGTCGAACCCGGCTGCGGCCATCGACGTGATCGGCGGCCACGTCCCGGTGATGTTCGACCAGCTGTCGACCGCCACCCCGCACATTCGCGCCGGCAAGGTGCGCGCGCTGGCGATCACGGCGGGCGAGCGCAATCCGCTGCTGCCCGAGGTACCGACGATGGCCGAGGTGGGTTTCCCGAAGTTCCAGACCAGCATCTGGCTGGGCCTGCTCGGCCCGGCAGGCGTGCCGCGCGAGATCGTGATGCGGGTGAACACCGTGGTGAACGGTTTCCTGAAGACCCCCGAGGCCCGCGAGCGCTTCACGCCGCTGGGGCTGGATATCTTCGGCGGGCCGCCCGAGGCGCTGGCCGCGCGGATGAAGGCCGACCTCGCAGGCGCGCAGGCGACGGTGAAGGCCGCGGGTATCAAGCCCGAGTAGCGCGGTCGCGCTACGCCCCGCCCCGCGCCCCGCGCGTCGGGAACGCTGGAACCCGCGCGTCGTCGGCCTGCGTCGAGGGTCGCGTTCGGCGCGAGGGAACGGTCACGGATCACGTGCGGTGGGTGATCGCGCGCGGCGCACGCCGTATCCTTCGTGCGCGAGGGTAACGCTGCGGGTCGGGGGGCGGCACCGACGCGGGGAGACGCCGGCGCCCGGTGGCGTGGCCGGTCGTGGGCGCGCCGCGCCTCCCGAGGGCGGGCTGCGCGCGGGCGGCTCCGGGACGCCGGGGCTCGGCCGTCCGCGGCGGGCGGCGTGGCATGATGACGGTCGATGATCGTCCCTGGGCGAGGCAGGTGATGGACACCGCACTCCACTTTCGCACGCTGGCTCAGCTGTCGGCGATGCTCGACCGACGCGAGGTGTCGTCCGTCGAGCTGACCGAATCGCTGCTCGATCGCATCGCCACGCTCGACCCGCAGGTCAATGCGTTCATCACCGTCACGGGCGAGCGCGCGCTCGCGCAGGCGCAGGCGGCGGACGAGGAGCGCGCGGCGGGCCGGTCCCGCGGCCCGCTGCACGGCATCCCGTTCGGTCTCAAGGACATCATCGACACCGCCGGAATCCTCACCACCAGCCACTCGCGCATCTGCATCGATCGCGTGCCGGTGCGCGACGCCACGGTCACGCGCAGGCTGCGCGAGGCTGGCGCAGTGCTCGTGGGCAAGCTCGCCACCCACGAGTTCGCCCATGGCGGCCCGTCCTTCGACCTGCCCTGGCCCCCGGCGCGCAATCCGTGGAACACCGGGCATTTCACCGGGGGTTCCAGCAGCGGCGCCGGCGCGGCGGTGGCCGCGGGTTTCGTGCCCTTCGCGCTCGGCACCGACACCGGCGGCTCCATTCGCACGCCGGCCGCGCTGTGCGGTCTGGCGGGACTGAAGCCCAGCTACGGCCGGGTCAGTCGCCGGGGCGTGGTGCCCAACGCGTTCTCCTTCGACCACGTGGGACCGATGGCCTGGACGGCGGAGGACTGCGCGCTCGTGCTGCAGGCGATCGCCGGGCACGACCCGCTCGATCCGGGGTCGGTCGATCGGGCAGTGCCCGACTTTCGCGCGGCCCTGGGCGACGGCGACCTGCGCGGCCTGCGCGTGGGCGTGCTGCGCCACGCGTGGGAGGAAGACGCGCCGGTACCAGCAGAACTCGCGTGCGCCACCGAGGCGGCGATCGACGTGCTGCACAGCCTTGGCGCCGAGGTGGGTCACGCCCGGATCCGCCCGCTGCAGGCCTGGCATGACGTGAAGACCGTGATCTCCATGGTCGAACTGTCTTCGATCCACCACGACGATCTTCGCCTGCGCCCGGGCGACTTCGGCCGCGACTTCCTCGGCCGCGGAGGCCTCGCCGGCCTGATGTTCCAGGGCATCGACTATCTCCACGCGCAGCGGGTTCGCCGCGCCATGCTCGACGAGGTGCAGCCGCTCCACGAGCGCTTCGACGTGCTGGTCACGCCCGGCGCGGGACCGGCACCCCGGCTCGATGCCCATCGCACCGTGTCGTTCTGGGAGAAGCCCTCGCTGTTCTCGCCGGCGAGCGTGCTGGGCAATCCGGCGCTCATCGTCTGCTGCGGCTTCTCCGCGTCGGGCCTGCCGATGGGGCTGCAGGTCGCCGGTCGATCCTTCGACGAGGCTACGGTGCTGCGCGTCGGCCACGCCTACGAGCGCGCCACCGACTGGCGCGCGCGTCGTCCGTCGCTCGTGCCGGGCGCGCCGCGCCCGCCGGTGACGCTGGTCGAGCCGCCGCCGCCGGGCGAGGAGATCCCGCCCGAGGCGCGCAGGGCGGCGGAGGTGTTCGCCCACGCGGCCGGCGTGCCCCTGGATGACGACCGTCATGCGCAACTGCTGCGGGCCGCGCCGCATGTGCTGGCGATGGCCGCGCGCATCCGCGCCGAGTTGGGGCGCTCGAGCGAACCGGCAGCCGTGTTTGCCGTCGACCCACGGCGAGACTTCACCTCGTCCGATTGACCCCGTTTCCTGCAGGAGTTCGCCGATGGTCCCCGACCGTGATCAGCCCGTCCGCCGTCATCGCCTGCTGCCGGGAGTCCTGCTGCTTGCGCTGGGTGTCGCCCCGATCCCTGCGCTGGCCCAGGCGCGGGGCGATGCAGCCTCGTCGTTTCCCTCGCGCCCGATCCGGGTCATCGTGCCCTTCGGCGTGGGCAGCGTGACCGACGTGATCACGCGGGTGGTGATGCCATCGCTGTCCGAAGCGCTGGGCCAGCCGATCATCGTCGACAACCGGCCCGGCGCGGGCGGCAATACCGGCACCGACATGGGCGTGCGCGCCCAGCCCGACGGACACACGCTGATCATGAGTTCGGCCAGCACGCTGGCGGTCAACGGGTTCCTGTTCCGCAACATGCCCTACGACATGGCGACCGCGTTCGCGCCGATCACCCAGATCAATTCGGTCACCAACGTGCTGGTGGTGAGCCCGAAGCTGCCGGTGACGAACGTGAAGGAGCTGATCGCGTGGGCGCGGGCCAACCCGGGCAAGCTCTCGTTCGGCTCGGCAGGCGCGGGCGGCACCATCCACCTCGCGGGCGAGATGTTCAAGGCGCTCACCGGCATCGAGATGGAGCACATCGCCTACGCGGCGAGCCCGGCGGCGCACAACGACCTGTTCAGCGGCCAGATCCAGCTGATGTTCGACGGCCTGCCACCGGCGCTGGGCCATATCCGCGGCGGGCGACTGCGCGCGCTGGCCGTGACCACCGCGAAGCGCTCGCAGTTGCTGCCCGACCTGCCGACGATCGCCGAGGCGGGCGTGCCCGGCTACGCGGTGCAGGGCTGGAACGGCTTCGTCGGCCCGGCCGGCCTGCCGCGGCCGATCGTCGACCGGCTGTACCGGGAGACGGTGAAGGTGCTCGCGCTCGAACCGGTGCGCCAGCGCCTGCTCGCGCTGGGGGCCGAGCCGGTGGGCAGCACGCCCGAGGCCTTCGGGGCGCACATGAAGGCCGAGCGGGAGATGTGGGGCAAGCTGATCGCGAAGATCGGGCTGCGGCTGGACTGACGGCGATCGGGTCGGCCCGGCGCCCGCCGCCGGGCCGCATGCCCTCGGCCCGCGAGGCCGGTCGCGGGCGATGCAGCGCGCGATACGCGGGGTGATGCCCCGGGGGATGCGCGCAGCGGTGCGGCGGGGGCGCGCTCGGGGACGCGTCCGGGCTGCGCGGATCCCGCTCGCGGCCTCCGGCAGCGGGCGTGGACGCAGGTCATTGCCGACCGATCCGCAGCAATCGTCGCGCGTTGCCGCCGAGGATGAGCTCGCGGTCGGTGGCCGGCAGGTCGGCGAGGCGCTCGACCACGTCCACCGGGCGGGTGTAGCTCATGTCCGCCGGGCAGTCGCTGCCCATCATCACCCGGTCGGCGCCCACGCGCTCGACCAGGAAGCGCAACACCGCATCGTCGTGCGCGATGGTGTCGTAGTGGAAGCGTCGGAGGTAGGCCGAGGGCGGCTGCGGCAGGTGCGCGAGTTCGCGGCGCACGCGCGCGCCGTGGTCCCAGCGGCCCACCAGCATCGGCAGTACGCCTCCGGCATGAGGCAGCACCACGTCGAGCGTGGGCAGGCGGTCGAGCACGCCGCCGAAGATCAGGGCTGCGGCGGCGATGCCGGTATCGGTGGGATTGCCGATCAGATTCCTCAGGTGCCAGCCGCGCATGCGATCGCCGCCGACCGGGTTCACCGGGTGCAGGAACACCGGCAACTGGCGCTCGGCGCAGGCGGCGAACACCGGCTGGAAGTCCGCGTCGTCGAGGTTGCGCCCCAGGACATGGGTGCAGAGGTACACGCCACGGAGGCCAGGCAGGCTCGCCGCACGATGCACCTCGGCCACCGCGCGGTCGGTGTCCTGCATCGGGAGCGTGGCGAGCCCGCAGAAGCGATCGGGGTGGTCGCGGTGCGCGGCCGACAGCCCGTCGTTGAACGCGCGGGCAAGTGCGTCGCCCAGATCCGCAGGTGCCCAGTAGACCATCGGCTGCGTCATCGACAGCGCGTGCATGTCCACGCGCGCGGCGTCCATGTGCGCGAGACGCGAGGGGATGTCGATGTAGCTCTGCTGGAAGGTGGCGCCGTACTGCGGCACGGACAGGACGAGTTCGCCGCGCGGGTTGCGCGAGACCTGCGCGCCCGCGGCGGGCGCTTCGCGCTCGAGCAGGCGCACCCAGGCGTCCGGGTACCAGTGGGCGTGGATGTCGATGCGATCGGGCATGGCAGGTCGGCGACGCAGGGACGGTGACCGGGACGAGGCAGGCGATTCCCGGGGAAAGCGTCCGGGTAGGGTAGCACCCGTGATGCGGGCGTCCTGCATCTTCGCGTCGCC
>JBIPNU010000293.1:0-4227 GCA_044370615.1 Burkholderiales bacterium | reverse complement strand
TCGCGCCGCGCGAGGCGGCGCATCGGGCGATGGCGGAGGTGAGCGGTCCGATCGTCGCCATCGCGCTGGTCCTGTGCGCGGTGTTCGTCCCGATCGCCTTCATCTCCGGACTGACGGGCCAGTTCTACAAGCAGTTCGCGCTCACCATCGCGATCTCCACGGTGATCTCCGCGTTCAACTCGCTCACGCTGTCCCCGGCGCTCGCCGCGGTGCTGCTGCGTCCGGCGGGGTCGCCGCCCGATCGCCCGACCCGCGTGCTCGACGCCCTGTTCGGCTGGCTGTTCCGCGGGTTCGATCGCGTGTTCCGCCGCGGTGCGCAGGCCTACGGCGGGGCGGTGTCGCGCGTGGTGGGCCGCAAGGCAACCGTGCTCGTCGTCTATGTCGCCCTGCTCGCCTGCATGGTGCTGCTGTTCCAGCGGGTGCCCGGAGGGTTCGTGCCGGCGCAGGACAAGGGTTACCTGATCGGATTCGTGCAGTTGCCCGAGGGCGCCTCGCTCGACCGCACCGAGGCGGTGGTGCGCCGCATGTCCGAGACGCTCCAGGCGCATCCGGGCGTGCGCAGCGCGATCGCCTTCCCCGGGCTGTCGATCAACGGCTTCACCAACAGTTCCAGCGCCGGCGTGGTGTTCGTCACGCTGCGCGACTTCGAGGAGCGCCGCGGTCCCGGCCTGTCCGGCTTTGCCATCGCCGGCGCGCTCAATCGCGAGCTGCAGTCGATCCGCGAGGCGATGGCGCTGGTGCTGCCGCCGCCTCCGGTGCGAGGCCTGGGGACCACCGGTGGCTTTCGCATGCAGCTGGAGGATCGCGCCGGGCTCGGTCACGAGGTGCTCTACGAGGCCGCCCAGGCGCTGCTCGCCCGGGCACGCCAGACGCCCGGGGTGAGCGGCCTCTACTCGGGCTACGGCATCAATGTCCCGCAACTGGACGCGGAGATCGACCGCGTGGCGGCCAAGCGGCTGGGCGTGTCCGTGTCCGACGTGTTCGAGACGCTGCAGGTCTACCTGGGCTCGCTCTACGTCAACGATTTCAACCGCTTCGGCCGTACCTACCAGGTGCGGGTACAGGCCGAGGCCGAGGCGCGCACGAACGCCGAGGACATCGCGCGGCTGAAGGTGCGCAACGCGGCAGGCGAGATGGTGCCGCTGGGCGCGGTGCTGCGGGTGTCGCCCGGCTATGGCCCCGACCGGGTCCAGCGCTACAACGCCTACACCGCGGCCGACGTGAGCGGCGCGGCGGCGCCCGGGTACAGCAGCGGCGAGGCCCAGCGAATCATGGAGCAGCTCGCCGCGGAGACGCTGCCGCCGGGCGTCGCCTTCGAATGGACCGACCTCGTCTACCAGCAGATCCTCGCGGGAAACACCACGCTGCTGGTGCTGCCGTTGTGCGCGCTGCTGGTGTTCCTGGTGCTGGCGGCGCAGTACGAGAGCTGGACGCTGCCGCTGGCGGTGATCCTGATCGTGCCCATGGGCGTGCTGTGCGCGATCGGTGGCGTGTGGCTGTTCGGCCGCATGGGCTGGGCGGGCGACAACAACATCTTCACGCAGATCGGCTTCGTGGTGCTGGTGGGGCTCGCCTGCAAGAACGCGATCCTGATCGTCGAGTTCGCGCATGTCCTCGAGCGCGAGGGCCGCAGCGCGGTCGAGGCGGCGATCGAGGCAAGCCGGTTGCGGCTGCGGCCGATCCTGATGACTTCCTTCGCCTTCATCCTCGGCGTGCTGCCGCTGGTCATCTCCCAGGGCGCGGGCGCGGAGATGCGCCAGGCGATGGGGGTAGCGGTGTTCAGCGGCATGCTTGGGGTGACCGTCTTCGGCCTGCTGCTGACCCCGGCCTTCTACGTGATGGTGCGGGCGTGGACGGGGCGCGTGACAGCGGAGCCCGGCCCGCGGTCCGTGGCGGGGCCAGGCCCCGGTGGCCATGCCTGAGGATTCGCGCCGCGCGCTGTGCGCGCTGCTCGCGCTCGCCCCGCTCGCCGGCTGCACGCCGGCGCGCCGCGAGCCGGTCGAGACCGGCGTGAGTCTGCCGACCGGCTATCGTGGAGGAGGCGAGCCGCCGACGGACGTCGGGGCGTCGACCGAGGCGCTCGCCGGCTGGCGATGGTGGCCCGACCCGCCACTGCGCGCGGCGATCGCCGAGGCGCTGGCCGGCAACCGGGACCTGCAGATCGCGGTCGCCCGCATCGAGGAAGCTCGCGCGCTGGTCGGGCCGGCCGAGTACGCGGAACTGCCGCGGCTTGCGCTGGGGGCGGACGGTTCGCGCGAACAACTGCCCGAACGTTATCGCTTCGTCGTGCCCCCCGGGGGCGATCGCACGCTGCGGCTGCAGGGGCTCACCGCCGGCTTCTCGTACGAGATCGATGTCTGGGGTCGGCTCAAGTCGCTCGAGTTCGCCGCGCGCGCGGATTTCCTCGCCAGTCGCTACGCGCGCGAGACGGTGGCCATCGGGCTGGCCGCCGAGGTCGCGCTGGCGTGGTACGACATCGTCGCGCTGCGCGAGCAGCAGGCGATCGCGCGCGAGGCGCTCGCCGCGCGCGAGGCTTTCACCGACCTGGTGCGTCGCCGCCACGAGGCCGGACGCGGGTCGTCCCTGGAGGTCGCGCGTGCCGAGGCGGCGATGCTCGGCGTCGCATCGCGCCTGCCGGCGCTCGCGCAGCAGGTCGCGCTGGTCGAGAACCGGCTCGCGCTGCTGTCGGGCCGGCCACTCGTCGAGGCCGGCGCGATCGTCCCGGCCGCGGCGGAACTCACCGCCGCGCCGCGGATCCCCGAGGGGTTGCCCTCGACGCTGCTCGAGCGGCGTCCCGATCTGCTGGCCGCGCGCGAGGAACTCGAGGCGGCGACCTTCCGCGCCGAGGCGCAGCGCGCGGCGCTGATGCCGACGTTCTCGCTCACCGGCGTGCTCGGTCTGCAGAGCCGGGCGCTCGCCGACGTCGTCTCCAGCGGCGCGGCGACGTGGACGGTGGGCGCGAGCGTGCTGCAGCCGGTGATCGACGCCTCGCGCAATCGCTTCCTCGCCCAGGCGCAGGAGGCCCGTGCCCGGCAGGCCCTGCTCCGCTACCGGCGCGGCGCGGAGGCGGCCGTGAAGGAGGTCTCCGACGCGCTGGCTGCGCGCGCCGGGCAGGGAGAACTCGTCGAGGCCCTGTCGCGCCAGGTGTCCGCGCTCGAACGCGCCGAACGCCTCGCCCAGGCGCGTTTCGCCGCGGGCGCGGCCGCGTACTTCGAGGTGCTCGATGCGCAGACCGAGCGGCTCGCCGCCCGGCTCGCGCGCAGCGATGCCCGGCGCGGTCTGCTGGTGGCCAGCGTCGCGCTCTACAAGGCGCTCGGTGGAGGGTGGGATCCGGCAGCCTTCGCCGCGGGCGGCCACACCGTGCCCTGAGACCCGCTCGATCGCGGAGCCGATGGCCGCGACGCAGATGCCGCGGCCGCCCGCGGCGGGGCGGCATGCACGCCTCGCGGGGTGCGGCTGACGCCGCGCATGCCGGGTCCTGCGAGGCGCGGAGGCCGCCGGCCCGGGGGCGCGCCCGCCGCGCCCGCTCGGCAGCTCGACTGCCCGCAGCCGCGGCAGCGCCCGCGCGCGAGGATCGCGCCGCGGGTCCGGGCTTGCCTCAGCGGACGGGGCCTGGCCCCCGACTCTGGCCTGGACCCACCGGGTCGGGGGGCAGCAGCATCGCGCACAGGGTGGTGCATGCGGCCACCGCCGCCATCGCGAGCAGCAGCGACGTGAAGCCGGCCGCCTTGACCGCCGGCCCGAGCAGGCCGACCGCCGCCGAACTCACGCCGAAGGCGATGAAGAAGCGCGCGCCACTGACTCGCGAGCGCATGCGGTCGTCGACGAAGCGCACCACCATCGTGTCGGTGAACGGAATCGCCCCGAACACCACGACCATCAGCGCGAGCAGCGCGGCATAGAACGCCCAGCCGTCGGCCCACGCGGCCAGCACGAACAGCGGAACCTGCAGCGCGACCACCGGCACCATCACCTGGCGCACCGTGTAGCGGTCGAGCAGCCATCCCACGACCAGTTGCGCGAGCGAGGCGACCACGTAGACCAGCGCGAGCAGTGCGCCGAGCTTGGCCGGTTCGCCGGCGAGCGCCGACAGGCGCTCGCGCAGCAGTTCGAGATTGCCGTTGGTGGTGAAGTTGAACACGATGGTGGCGAACACCGCGGTGAGCGTCATCACCGCCACCACCCGCACCAGCGTGCCGCGCGGCACTTCCATGGCCGCGCGGGCGG
>JBIPNU010000291.1:0-4255 GCA_044370615.1 Burkholderiales bacterium | reverse complement strand
ATCCGGGCCGTCGAGCAATCGGGCAGGCAGGCTTCGGGGTCTCGGGGTGGCAGGCTTTCCTCGGAGGGGTGCGGCCCGCGGTCACACCAGGCGGGCGAGTTCCGCGGCCTTGCCGATATAGCCACCTGGCGTGAGGGCCAGCAGGCGGTCGCGGGCGTCGGCCGGAAGGTCGAGGCTGCCGATGAAGCCGTGGAGGTCGGCCTGCGTCATGTGCCCCTTGCCGCGCGTGAGCGCCTTCAGCTGTTCGTACGGTTCGGGCAGGCCGTAGCGACGCATCACGGTCTGGATCGCCTCGGCCAGCACCTCCCAGGCACCGTCCAGGTCGGCGGCAAGCGCCGCCGGGTTGGCGGCGAGCTTGTCCAGCCCGCGCAGGCAGGAATCCCAGGCGAGCAGCGTGTGTCCGAATGCGACGCCCAGATTGCGCAGCGAGGTGGAGTCGGTCAGATCGCGCTGCCAGCGCGACACCGGAAGCTTCTCGGCCAGGTGCCGGAGCATCGCGTTGGCCAGTCCGAGGTTGCCCTCGGAGTTCTCGAAGTCGATCGGGTTGACCTTGTGCGGCATGGTCGAGGATCCGACCTCTCCTTCCTTCACCTTCTGGGTGAAGTAGCCGAGGGAGATGTAGCCCCACAGGTCGCGATCGAGGTCGATCACGATCGTGTTCGCGCGGGCGAAGGCGTCGAGCAGTTCCGCCAGGCCGTCGTGCGGTTCGATCTGCGTGGTGTACGGATTGAGTTCGAGGCCGAGGCGTTCGGTGAAGTCGCCGGCGAACTTCTCCCAGTCGATCTCCGGATAGGCGACGCGGTGCGCGTTGTAGTTGCCTACCGCGCCATTGATCTTGCCCAGGACCGGGACGTGCACGATGCGATCGCGCGCCGCACGCAGCCGCCATGCGAAGTTCGCCATCTCCTTGCCCAGCGTGGTCGGCGAGGCGGGCTGACCATGCGTGCGCGAGAGCATCGGGAGCTCGGCATGCGCGTGCGCGAGGTCGCGCAATCGCGCGATCAGCCGGTTGAGCAGCGGCAGCAGCGCCTGTTCCCGCGCCGCGCGCAGCATCAGCGCGTAGGACAGGTTGTTGATGTCCTCCGAGGTGCAGGCGAAGTGGATGAAGTTGCAGGCCGGCCCGATCTCGGGGTCGCTCGCGAATCGCTGTTGCAGCCAGTACTCGACGGCCTTCACGTCGTGATTGGTGCGCGCCTCGATCGACTTCACCGCCTCGGCATCGGCCAGCCCGAAGTCATTGGCAGCCGCGTCCAGCCGGGCGATCGCCCCGGGACTGAAGGCGGCCAGTTCGCGCACCAGCGGCTCGGCCGCGAGCGCCTTCAGCCACTCGATCTCCACCCGCACGCGATTGCGGATGAGTGCCTGCTCGGAGAAGTGCGCCTGCAGCGCGTCAACCTTCGCCGCATAGCGGCCATCCAGCGGCGAGAGGGCGGAGAGCGGAGAGATCGGCATGGGTCCGGAAACTCGGCGGGCACGCGCGCCCGGGGGCCGGATCGTAGCACGCGGCCGACAGGGGCCTCGCGGCGTCCGCGCGATGCGGCCATGCCGCGCCGCGACCACCAGGGCCGGGGTGCAGGCACTCCCACCGCCTCGCACGCCCTCGTCGCCGATGGCGCGGATGCCGCCGGCGCCGCAGTCCGCAGGCGCGCGGCTGCCGCGCCGGCCCGCCTTCGCGTTGACGCTCGGTGTTCACGTCTGCGGCCACGCGAGCCGGGGAGCGGCGACCGTGACGGCTTTCCGACTGCGTGCGGACGGGCCGGCAAAACCGCGAGGTCAGTCGGCCTTGATGCCTGCTTCGCGAATGAGTTTGCCCCAGGTGGCGAGATCGCTGGCCACGAGGTCGCGCAACTGCTCGGGGGTGCTCGACTGCGGCTCGAGGCCGAGCTCGATGTAGCGGTTGCGGATCTCGGAGCTGTTCACCGCCTTGACGATCTCGCCGTTCAGCCGAACGATGATGTCGCGCGGGGTGGCCGCCGGGGCGAAGATCGCGAACCAGTTGTTCGCGGTGAACCCGGGGAGTCCGGATTCGGCGATCGTCGGCACCTCCGGCAGCGACGCGACGCGCCGCGAGGTCGCCACCGCGAGCGCGCGTACCTTTCCCGAGCGGATGTTGCCCAGGGAAGGCGCTACGCTGTCGAAGAGCAGCGAGACGTGACCGCCGAGCAGGTCGACGTTCGCGGGTCCGCTACCCTTGTAGGGCACGTGGACGAAATCGGTCTTCGACTGCGAGCGGAACAGCTCCTGGGCAAGGTGGGAGACGGTTGCGTTGCCATGCGAGGCGAAGGAGAGCTGGCCGGGCTGCTTGCGCAGCAGCGCGAGCAGGTCGCGCACGGACTTCACCGGGAGCGAAGGGTGCATCACCAGCACCAGCGGCGAGTTCGCCACCATCGAGACGGGCGCGAGATCCTTCTGCAGGTCGTAGCCGATCTTTGGCGTGAGCACCATGCTGATCGCGTGGCTGGTGGCCGTTCCCATGAGCAGCGTGTAGCCGTCGGGAGCCGCCCGGGCGGCGGCCTCGGCGCCGATGTTGCCGCCGGCACCCGCCCGCGTCTCGATCACCACGGGCTGGCCCAGCGCGTCCGCGAGCCTCGGCGCGATCACCCGCGCAGTCGTGTCGAGGGCACCGCCGGGTGGAAACGGGGTGATCATGCGCAGCGGCTTGATCGGCCAGGACTGCGCGGCAGCGCCCGAGGCGCCAACCAGGAGCGCGGTGGCCGCAGCGACGCGACGGAGCCTGCGCGTGCGGCGCGGCAGATACTCGTGGGGCAGGGGATTCGTCATCTTCGGAACTCCTGGGCTGCGGTGGACGCGGGGCGGGAGGGTGGTGGCTTCGCAGCAGGGGCGGGGCACCGGTAGCGGTCTTCCGGGCCGCGCCCGTGGGCGATGCGTGGCCGACGGCCAGTCGGGCAGCATAGCCACGCGGCGTGCACGCGGGGCTCGATCCGTGCCGTCCAGCGGGTGGGTTCGCGCCGGGCCCGGGGCGGCGTGGGGCGCCGACGTGCGGGGGCAGGCAGCGGCAGCATGAGCGGTGGCGACCGCGGCGCGTCCGAGATCGCCGGGGTAGGGACTGCACTGCAGCCAAAGGTGGGTCGCTCGAGGCGGGCCAGGTCGCCACGCGCGGAGCGGCGCCGGTCCGACCGCATCCCCGGCCGAGCCTCCCCGGCCGAGACGTCGGGCCGCGCGACGGCGATCGCGCGGTCGCACGCGCGGCGTCGCGAGGTCCGTTCACGACATCCGCGGACTCAGGCGATGACTGCCCCGCCCAGGCAGACGCGCGACTCGTAGACCACCACCGACTGCCCCGGGGTCACCGCCCACTGCGGCTCCGAGAAGGCGACCTCGACCGCCTCGGGCGCGACACGGTCGAGCGAGCACGCCACGTCGGCCTGCCGGTAGCGAATGCGGGCGGAGTAGACCCAGTTCGCGTGCGGGGCTTCGCCGGCCACCCAGCTCGGATCGACCGCGGTGAGTCGATCGGCGTACAGGGCGCAGTGGTCGTGGCCGCGCACCACGTAGAGGACGTTGTTCGCGAGGTCCTTGCGAGCGACATACCAGGCCTCGCCATCGCCGCCGGCACGCCCGCCGATGCCCAGCCCCTGTCGCTGTCCGATCGTGTAGTAGGTGAGCCCGATGTGCTCGCCTACCGGCGTCTCGTCGAGCGTGCGCATCTCGCCCGGGGTGCGCGGCAGGTAGCGGTTGAGGAACTCGCGGAACGGACGCTCGCCGATGAAGCAGATGCCGGTAGAGTCGCGCTTGTCGGCCACCGGCAGTCCCTCGCGCCGGGCGATCTCGCGCACCTCGCGCTTGTAGAGCGCGCCGAGCGGGAACAGGGTACGCGCGAGTTGGGACTGGTCGAGGCGGTGCAGGAAATAGGTCTGGTCCTTGGTGCCGTCCTCGGCCCTGAGCAGCTGGAAGCGCCCGTCACGCTCGCGGACCTGCGCGTAGTGGCCGGTGGCGATGCAGTCGGCGCCCAGCGACAGCGCGTGGTCAAGGAACGCGCGGAACTTGATCTCGGCGTTGCACAGCACGTCGGGGTTCGGCGTGCGCCCGGCCTGGTACTCGGCGAGGAAGGTGGCGAACACCCGCTCGCGGTACTCGGCAGCGAAATTGACCTGGTCGATCTCGATGCCGATGCGTTCGGCTACGGCGACCGCGTCGATCAGATCCTCGCGCGAGTTGCAGTATTCATCGGTGTCGTCGTCCTCCCAGTTCTTCATGAACAGGCCCACGACATTCCAGCCCTGCTGCTTGAGCA
>JBIPNU010000289.1:0-4260 GCA_044370615.1 Burkholderiales bacterium | reverse complement strand
CCCCGCAGCAGGCGGGGGTCCTCGATTCGGTCGAGGGGGCGCCCTGTCCAGCGGGTCTCTGCCGACATGCCGGGAGGGTCCGGCTAGATCGAGAGCCGCGTTGCGCGGATCTGGCCGACCACCGCCCCCGCGCTGTTGAGCACCGTCGGCTCCGCCAGCGGCCGAAGTGCCGACTGTTCGCCAGCGTCCAGCAGGCCGGTGGCGGCAAGCACGGCCAGCAGGGCGGGCATCCGGGCCCGCGCCTCGCCATCGGCGATCTTGAGCGCGATGCCGATCCCCTGGCGGGGGATGAACGCGCTGATGAAGCCTTCCGCGCCGGTCTTGACGAGGATGCGTCCGTCCGTGACCGCCGCGAGCACGACGCCGGGCTGCCCGGTGCCCGAGAGCAGTTCAGGATGCGCTCGCATCGCCTCCTGCAGCATCGTCACGGCTTCGCGGCGCCGGGGGGACGAGACCTGCGCCCTTGCGAAGCGCGCGAGCATGGTCGCCATCGAGGCCAGCGACAGCGCCGGGGCGGGCAATGCACAGCCATCGATTCCGACCGGCAGGGCACGGGCATCGGCGCAAGTGAGTTCCGACAGCGCATCGAGATAGTGCTGCTGGGCGGGATGGGCGATCTCGTCGTAGCCGCGCAGCGGCCAACCATTGTGGGCCGAGACGGCGAGGAAGCCGCAATGCTTTCCCGAACAGTTGTGGAAGATCCGTTGCCGTGGCCGCCCCTCGATGACGGCCGCATCGGCCGCCGCCAGATCCGCAGGACGGTCCGGCCCGCAGATCAGGGAGTCCTGCTCGAGGCCCATGCTCGCCAGCCATCCGGTGACCAGCGCCGTGTGCATCGCTTCGCCACGATGCGAGGCGCAGGCCATCGCAAGGTGACGCGGCGTGAGGCCTGCGGCCGCATACGCCCCGGTCTCCACCAGCGCGATGGCCTGCACCGGCTTGAGCGCCGAGCGCGGGAACGTGACCAGCGACGTATCGCCCCAGCCGGCGATGAGTTCGCCGTGGGCATTGGCGACCGCCACCGCACCGCTGTGGCAGCTCTCGACCAGGGGCCCGCGCCACACGTCAACCAGGTTCACGAACGACATGTTGCGTGGCTCGCATGGGTGCTGCGTGCCTGGCATCGCCGTCTTTCGCGACGACGACCCATGCGCGATGCACGGTTTCATTCCGGACCGAACCGCATTAGCATGCCGACAGGTCGAGCCCTCTCCGGATGAGCGCTCCCTTGAAGGGAAAGTCTAGCAGATGCCCAAGAGCACAACCGCTACCGGCGGACGGCTTGCCGTCGATATCGGAGGAACCTTTACCGACATCGTCCTCGAAGCGCAGGGCAGGCGCTGGACCGGCAAGGTACTGACCACACCCCGGGCACCCGAGGAGGCCGTGATCACGGCTGTCACGGAGATCCTCGCCCAGTCGGGGCAGCGCCCGGACTCGCTCGGGCTGCTCATCCTCGGCACCACGCTTGCCACCAATGCGCTGATCGAGCGCAAGGGCGCGAAGACCGCGCTGATCACCACGCAGGGGTTCCGGGACCTGGTCGAGATCGGCTGGGAGCATCGATTCGCCCAGTACGACATCTTCCTGGAGAAGCCGGCCCAACTGGTCCCGCGATACCTGCGCCTGCCGGTACCCGAGCGCATCGATGCCGCAGGTCGAGTGCTGCTGCCGCTCGACGAGGCCGCCGTGCAGGCGCTGGTGCCGGTCCTGCGTCGCGAAGGCGTGGAGAGCGTGGCGGTGGCCTTCCTGCAGAGTTTCGTCAATCCCGCGCACGAGCAGCGGGTACGCGCGCTGCTCCGGGAGGCGATGCCCGAGCTGTGGGTGACGCTGTCGTCGGACGTGTGTCCGGAGATTCGCGAGTACGAACGGATCTCGACCACCTGCGCCAACGCCTACGTGCAGCCGGTGATGGCGGGTTATCTCAACCGGCTGGGCGCGCGGCTGAAAGGCCTGGGCATTGAATGCCCGGTGTTCCTCATGACCTCGGGTGGTTCGCTCTGCACGCTGGAGATGGGTGCGGCCGAGCCTGTGCGCCTGGTCGAGTCGGGGCCGGCGGGCGGCGCGATCCTCGCGCGGACGGTCGCCGAGAGCGTAGGTGCGACACGCGCGCTGTCCTTCGACATGGGCGGTACCACCGCCAAGATCTGCTTCATCGACGACTTCGAGCCGGAGATATCCCGCAGCTTCGAGTTCGGGCGCATGTACCGGTTCATGAAAGGAAGCGGATTGCCGATCCGCATCCCCGTGATCGAGATGGTCGAGATCGGCGCCGGTGGCGGGTCGATCGCGAGGGTCGACGACCTCGAGCGGATACAGGTCGGGCCGGACAGTGCGGGGTCGGAGCCGGGGCCCGCCTGCTACGCCCGCGGCGGAGACCAGGCCACGGTGACGGACGCCGACTGCGCCATGGGCCTGCTCGACCCCGCGCGGTTTGCCGGAGGGCGCGTGACCCTCGACCCCGGGCTGGCCGAGGCGGCCGTCCGGCGCAGCGTCGGCTCGCCGCTGTCGCTCGACACCTCGATGGCTGCGCTGGCCATCGGCGAGATCGTCACCGAGAACATGGCCAATGCGGCGCGGGTGCACGCAGTCGAACTCGGCAAGACGGTGGAGGACTACACCGTGATCGCATTCGGGGGAGCTGCCCCGTTGCATGCGGCGCGACTGGCCGACAAGCTGGGCGTGAGGCGAGTGGTCATCCCGGTCAGCGCGAGCGTGGGGTCGGCGCTGGGGTTCCTGACGGCCCCGGTCGCGTTCCAGTCGCTGCGCAGCTGGTACCAGCGCGTGGCGGGGCTGGACGTCGCCCGGGCCAACCGCCTGCTCGAGGACATGACCCGGCAGGCGACCGGTGTGGTTCGCGATGCAGCGCCTCGCGCCACGCGGGGCAAGGGCACGAGATCGCGGTCACGCTCCCCGCAGGCACGCTGACGCCCAGGGACATCGGTCGGCTGGGCCGGCTGTTCGATGACGCCTACCGGGCGCTCTACGGGCGGACGGTTCCGAACATGGATGTCGAGATCATGAGCTGGTCGGTGACCGTCTCCACGAAGCTTCGCCGAGCGACTGCAGCCAAAGCGGTACCGAAACGGACGATCAGGCCGGCCGCGATGCGCAGGGTGTTCGAACCCACGCTCGCGCGCTGGAAGACGGTGCCTGTCGTCGAACGCGGCGCGATGCCGCCAGGGGCGCGGATCCTCGGCCCGGCGCTGATCGTCGAAGACCAGACTACGGTCGTCGTGACCGCCGATTTCGAGGCCTCGATCAACGCGCTGGGCTTCATCGTGCTCGACAAGCGGCGCCCTGCCGGCCTGCAGCGTAAAGGACACTGACCATGGCGCGACTTGCCGATATCCAGATGCAGGTCATGTGGAATCGTCTGATCTCGGTCGTGGAAGAGCAGGCACAGACGCTCATACGCACTGCCTTCGGGGCCGCTACGCGCGAGGCAGGCGACCTCTCCGCCGGTGTGTTCCTGCCCGACGGACGCATGGTGGCGCAGGCGGTGACCGGTACCCCCGGGCACGTGAATTCGATGGCCGAATCGGTCAAGTATTTCCTGCAGGCCTTCCCCGCGGACACGATGTGCCCGGGGGACGTCTTTCTCACCAACGATCCGTGGAAGGGAACCGGGCACCTGAACGATCTCACCATGGTGACGCCGGTCTTCAAGGGCCGGCGCATGGTCGCCTTGTTCGCCTCGACGGTCCACGTGGTCGATATCGGCGGCATCGGTCTGTCGGCGGATGGCACGCAGGTCTATCACGAGGGCTTGTTCGTCCCCATCGTTCGCCTGGTTTCGCGCGGCGTGATGGACGAGACGCTGCTGAAGGTCGTGCGAGCCAATGTCCGCGAACCGGTGCAGGTCGAGGGCGACATCTACGGACTGGTCGCGTGCAACGAGATCGGTGGGCGACGACTGCTCGCCATGATGGACGAATACCGCCTGAAAGATATCGAGGCGCTGGCCGAGCACATCATCTCGCGCTCGCGCGCAGCCATGCTCGCCGCGGTGCGCGAGTGGCCCACCGGCACGTGGTCGTGCTCGATGACGACCGACGGGTATGACGCGCCCATCACCCTGGTGGGCGCGTTGACGGTGTCTAAGCGCGGCGTCGACATCGACTTCACGGGCACCAGCCCCGTGGTCAGCAACGGCATCAACGTGCCGAAGAGCTACACCGATGCCTATGCGTCGTTTGGCGTTCGCTGCGTGATCGGTCCGCACATTCCCAACAACGCAGGGTCGTTGTCGGTGATCCG
>JBIPNU010000288.1:0-4271 GCA_044370615.1 Burkholderiales bacterium | reverse complement strand
GCAGGATCGCTAGCGAAGTGCTCGGCGCGACTGCGGGCGCAGCATCACCGATCCGTGGCATCGTCGAGCCTTCGAACGACCGAACCGGCAAACCGATGAATCGTCGAGCCATCGAATCGTCGAGCCATCGAATCGTCGAGCCGTCCAATCGTCGAGTGGTCGTGCCTCCGAACCCCAGGGCCCTCGGGCCTTCAGGTCACTGCACCGCCGCATGGCCGAGCCATCGAGTCGTCCCTGCAGCGAGTCGCCGGGGTACCGGATGCGGCTGGCCGGGCGTCTGGAGCAGCCTCCGAGGGTGACGCTGGCGCGCCATGGGCGGATCACGGCATCATGGCAACCTGCCGCGCTCGAGGCGCGACCCGCCAACCCGCCGCACCCCGCGCGCCCGTCGCGCGCGGCTCCGAGGAGACCCTGATGAAAAGCTCGCTGACCGCCCTGCTGCTGGGCCCTGTCCTGATGGCGGCATCCGCCGTGGCGGCAGCCGCCGAGTTTCCCGCGAGGCCCATCCGGGTACTGGTGCCGTTCGCGCCCGGCGGCGTGGTCGACACCTCCACGCGCATCCTCACGAGCAAGCTCACCGAGCGCAACGACTGGCAGTTCGTGGTCGACAACCGTCCCGGTGGCAACGGCTTCATCGCGGTACAGATCGCGGCGCGCGCGGTACCCGATGGCTACACGCTGCTCTCCGCGCATACCGGCGAGTTCGCGGTCAACCCCAACGTGTTCAAGTCGGTGCCCTACGACTTCGACAAGGACTTCACCTCGATCATCATGGTGAGCGATGCGCCGATGCTGGTGGTGGTGAACGCCCAGTCGCCGATCAACAGCCTGAAGGACCTGATCGCCCAGTCGCGGGTGAAGCCGGTCACCTTCGGCTCGCCTGGCACCGGGTCTGTGAACCACATGGCAAGCGAGTGGCTGGTCAGCGCCGCGAAGATGAACGCGGTGCACGTGCCCTACAAGGGCGGAGCGCCAGCGGTATCGGCGGTGGCCGGGGGCGAGGTCACCTTCACGGTGGCCGGCCTGCCGGGCGTGCTGCCGCACCTGCAGGCCAAGCGGGTCAAGGTGATCGGGTCGACGACCGCCAAGCGCACCGCGCAGACGCCCGACTGGCCGACAGCCCAGGAACTGGGCGTGCCGGGGGTGGACGCATCCATCTGGGTGGGCCTGTTCGCGCCTAGAGGCACGCCGGCGCCGATCGTCAACCGGCTCTACAAGGCTTCGGCTGATGCGCTGCAGTTGCCCGAGGTGCGCGAGCGCCTCGCGGTGGTCGGTGGCGCGGAGGCTGTCGCGCTGTCGCCCGCCGACACGAATGCGCGCGTGAAGCGCGATGCTCAGCGCTACCGCAAGGTGGTTCAGGACGTCGCGCTGCCGCTGCAGTAGACCGGCTGCGCGCGCCCCTGGGTCGATCCGACGCGGGTCGGGCTGCCAGAGGATGCGTCTTCCAGGGGGCTCGAGGGGGTGATCCGCGATACAGGCGCTGCAACGGCGGCGAGAGTCGGCAAGCGCACATGCATTCGTTAGCCCGGGTCAGTGCCGGGACGCTGCCTGCAAGACAATGCGCTGCGGCACGATGCAGCCGCTTGCTGCGCATCACCGCTCGAACAGGTCCGCGTGTATGCCCAAGCGCACGAACAGCACCGCGTCCTCGGATGGACGGTAGACCAGCAGGAGACCGCCGCCGGCGTGGCACTCGCGGTGGTCAGCCCGCTCGCCGCGCAGCGGGTGGTCTCGCCACTGCGCCTCGAGGCGGCCGTCTCGCGCGATCAGCAGAAGCATCGCTTCCCTGAGGCGCCGCAGATCGTACCGGCCCGAGCGTGCGAGTCGTTCCCAGCCCTGCGTGAAGGCGTGGGTATGGTCATCGCTTCGAGGAAGCACGGGCCGCCGATCGCCGCGAGGCGTGGCCGAGCTCATCGAGCAGCTCGACGGCGAAGTCGAACTGGCCCGGGCGGGCGCGAGCCATCGAGCGTGCCTCTCGTATGGCCGCCCGGGTACGGGCGTTTGGTACCTTGAGTTCCAGCGGGAAAGCCTGGTCGCTGGCCATGCGCTTGAGCAGGATGCGCACGGCATCGGACGCTGCCAACCCCATGGCGGCGAGTGCCACGGTCGCCAGCGCCATGATGTCTTCGTCGATACGGATATGGATCATTGATGAATGGGGCATGGCGGCTCCTGCCGAGCAGCGCAGTATGTGTCTCAGATGAGGGGCAAGAAAGTCGCGGTGGGGTATCGCGTCGGCTGCGAGAGGGGATGGCCGGTGACGTCGAGCGCCCGGGAGCGCGTCGTGCGAGGGCAGCACGCGCCTGCGCGCCGTGCATCGGCAGCTTCTTCGTGCATTGAAGGGGATCGGACGGGTAGCGCAGGGGGAGGGGCGCTCATCGTCGGTCTCCAGCGGGCTGTCGCGAAGGAAGTACCCAGTAGACCTCACGCGGCGCTGGCGTGCCGCCGCGGGCAACCGGATCTACCCGGGAAAAGGCGGGTCGGTCGCGGGCGCGCAAGGCGCGCGGACGGGGCGCGACTGCCTCTGGCGCCGTCGCGGTGAGCGGGTGCGTCCCGGTCGAACGCGAAGGCGCATTTCCTCCGGCGCGGGGCAGTGGCGATCATGCTCTCGATCTGCGACCATGCCGACAGGCTCCGATGGCATGGACGATTGCGCGACGGGGTCGACGATCACGGCAGGAACGGGGGAGAGCATGGCGACGAAGATCGCGGTTCTCGGAGCAGGCGCCATCGGTAGCAGTGTCGCGGCCGATCTCGCACGAATCGGGGAGGATGTCACGCTGGTCGATCAGTGGCCCGCGCACGTGGAGGCGATCCGCGCGGACGGATTGCGGGTGGTGATGTCTGACGACGACTTCACTGTGCGACTGCCTGCGCGTCACGTGTGCGATCTCGCGCAGGTGCGCGACACCTACGATCTCGTACTGCTCGCTTGCAAAGGCTACGACACTCGCTGGATGGCCGAGCTGATCTGCCCCTGGCTTGCCGAGGAGGGCATGATCGTTGGCCTGCAGAACGGCATGAGCGACGAGGACATCGTCTCGATCATCGGGCGCGGGCGTACGCTGGGGTGCGTGGTAGAGCTCTCCGCCGAGGTGTTCACGCCCGCCCTCGTGCAGCGGAACACCACGCGCGCCACCACCTGGCTGGGCTTCGGTGAACTCGACGGCTACACCAGCGAGCGGCTGCTGTGGCTTCAGCAGCTGATGGGATGTACCGCGAGCGTGTCGATCACCGGCAACATCGCTGGTGCGAAATGGACGAAACTCGTCAACAGCTCGATGATCCTCTCGGTGTTCGGCATGTTGGGCCTGCAGTCCTGGCAAGCCACCGACCGCCCCGACGTGTTCCGGCTCTGTATCCAGGTCGGTCGCGAGACGGTGGCGGTGGGGGCGGCCGCGGGGCTGAAGCTTGAGCCTATCTTCGGCTTCACGCCCGAGCAGTTCCACGGCTCCACCGACGAGACGATCGAGAAGCTGCTGCGCGCGGTGCTCGGCCATCTTGGCCCGAACGCCCGCAAGGCGCGTGGCGTGGTGCTGCAGGACTATGCAAAGGGGCGGCGAACCGAGGTGCAGGCGCTCACCGGCGTGGTAGTGGAGAAGGCGCGCGCGCTGGGCGTGCCCACGCCGGCCAATGCCGCGGTGCTGGAGGTGAACCGGCGCATCGACGCCGGCCTGCTTGCACCTGACCCGTCGAACGTAGCGATCGCCGAGGCGCTGATTGCGGCGGCGACCGTTCCCGGAGGTACGGGAGCATGACACTGGGCGAGGCGCTGCGCAGCCGGGCCTGCCCCGATCCGCGATCGGACCCCGGGCACGTGTCCCGCAGCCGAGCCACCCTCGCCGTTCTATCGAATCCCGGTCGCATGGCGTGGCGCCAGGCGTGTCTCGAAAGCCCGTCGGGAGCCGGGCTCCGATCACGCGACCCCGCCCGCACCGGGCCGTTTCGGGGTGCCGTGTACTCGGTCACGCCAGCCGCGGGCGCGGATGAGGCCGTACAGCCACCCGCGCGCCACGCGCAAGGCCTCGCGGATCGGAGGGTGGTGGGTGGACGAGTGCGCGCACGTCCCGGCCTGCTGATGGTTGTGCTCGCTGCGGGCGCAACCGCGGCCGCGCCGGGCGCGATCGCGCAGGTGCTACCGGACTATCCGCGCAAGCCGATCCGGCTGATGGTGCCCTTCGCGCCGGGCGGTCCGGTGGACATCGTCGCGCGTAGCCTCACCCCGCGCATGGGCGAGGGGCTTGGTCAGCCGGTCGTGGTCGACAACCGTG
>JBIPNU010000287.1:0-4275 GCA_044370615.1 Burkholderiales bacterium | reverse complement strand
GACCCAGCTCGCTCGGGTCGATGTCGAGGTGGATCACCGGCGTGCCGGGCGCCGGCACCTGCCAACGCGCGGTGACCTGGCTGCCGGTGTGGCTGCCGATGAAGAACACGAGGTCTGCCTCGCCTACCGTGCGGTTGGCACAGGTGCGCGAATAGGTGCCGCACACGCCGACCGACAGGCGATGGTCGTCGAGCACCGTGCCGCGGGCGTTGAGCGAGGTGGCGACCGGGATCTCGAGCGCTTCGGCGAGCGCAACCACCTCGGCCTGTGCTTCGGACCACGCGACGCCGCCACCGGCGACGATCACCGGGCGTTCGGCCGAGCGCAGCAGGGCGATCGCCTGCTCGACCATCGTCGGGTCTGCGGACGGTCGCCACGCCGGCACCGCGAAGTGCTGTGGCTCGGCGAGCAGGTCGAGGTCCTCCTCGACCATGATGCACTCGGCGTGGTGCCCGCCGATCTGCAGATGCACCGGACCCGGCGCGCCGCTGGTCGCTTCGCGGAAGGCCTGGCGCAGCATGTCCGGCAGGCGCCGGATGTGATCGACGTGGGCGTTGAACTTGGTGGTCTGCTCGAACTGCCCGAAGTCCTCCAGTTCCTGGTACGCATGCCGGTAGCGCTGGTGGGGCGCGGGACCGCCCGTGATCGCGATCACCGGCGAGCAGGCGATGTACGCGTCGCGCAGACCGGCGGCGAGGTTCGAGGCGCCGACGTGCTGGGCCATGCACACCCCCGGCTGTCGGCGCGCCCGCGCGTAGCCGTCGGCCATGTACGCGGCGGCCTTCTCGCCGTGCGTCATGACGCGGCGGATGCCGCGGCCCTCGAGTGCGGTGAGCGTCTCGAGCAGCATCTGCGGTACGTAGAACACATGCGTGAGCCCGTACGCGCAGAGCATGTCCGCGACGTACCTCGGGCCGGTCGTCCTGGCCATCGAACCCCCTCCTGTGCGCGGCTGCCCGTTCGGGTCTGGTGCCGTTTTCGTGCGCATTGCCGCCAGCGCCGATCGTTGCATGCGCCGGCATTGGCCGGCAAGTGGTGCGTGGCCCCGCCCGCGATCCCCCGCACGCGAGGGCCAGTGGCAGCGTCGCGACTACTCGACCCGGATGTCCGCGGCCTTGATCACCCGCGTCCACTTTTCCAGTTCCGAGCGCAGCAGGCGCGCGAACTCCTCGGGGGAACTCTCCAGCGGATCGGCGCCGATACGCATCAGGCCCTCGCGGGTGGCAGGCATGCGCACCGACTGCACCACGGCGGCGTGCATGCGCGCGACGATCGCCGCCGGAGTGCCACCCGGCACCATGATCCCGGTGGACGTGCTCGCGTCGAAGCCGGCGAGCCCCGACTCGGCCAGCGTCGGGGTGTCGGGCAGCGCGGCCGAGCGGCGCGGCGTGGTGACTGCGATCGCCTTGAGGCGCCCCGAGCGGATGTGCGGCAGCGACGAGGCAATCTGGTCGAAGATCACGTCGACCTGGCCACCCATCAGGTCGGAGAGCGCGGGGCCGCTGCCCTTGTACGGCACGTGGATCATCTTCGTGCCGGTCACCGACTGGAAGAACTCGCCGGCGAGATGGTTGGAGGTGCCGGTGCCGGCCGAGGCCATGGTCACCTTGCCGGGGCGCGCCCTGACCAGCGCGATGAACTCCTTCACCGAGCGCGCCGGCATCGCGTGGTGCACCGTGAGCACCAGCGGCACCACCGACACCAGCGAGGTGGGCGCGAGGTCCTTCATCGGATCGAAGCGGATCTTCGGATAGAGCGCCACTGCCGTGGACAGCGTGCCGGTGGACCCCATCAGGGTGGTGTATCCATCAGGCTGCGCGCGCGCGACCGCCTCCGATCCGATCAGGCCACCGGCGCCCGCGCGATTCTCGACCAGTACCTGCACGCCGAGCGCCTCGCTCATCCCGGGCGCGAGGGTGCGCGCGGTGATGTCGATGTTGCCCCCGGGCGCGAACGGAACGACGATGCGCACCGGGCGCTCGGGGAAAGCCGAGGCGGCGCCAGCGGCGAGCAACAGGGGCAGCGCAGCGACTGCCCGGGACAGCGGGTGCATGACGAGTCCTCCGGTTCGTGCCGATGCGGCGGACACGCGCGGCCCGCCCTGCGGTCCTCGTCGGCGACGGCGCTGAAGTGTCGCGCCCCTCGGGAGGGGCGTCAATCGACCGCATGCGCGCGCCCCGGCCCGCGGCACCGATCATGCGCTGGCGCGAACCCGGGGCGCCACGCAGGCCGGATTCGATCGGCGTTCGCGGGAGGTCGCCGGCGCGGGGACTGTCCGGCGGGCCCGCGCGACCGCTCTCCTTCGGCGGCGCGGGTCGGGTCGCCCGCGCCAGGGGATCGCCAGGTGCCGGGAGGCCGCCCGGGTGATGTCGCCGCGCGCGCAGGTCGATGCGCCTGGCTTCGGGTTCAGGCAGGCCGCAGCCGTCTGGGCTAGAGTCGGATCGTGAACGACGCGCGCGGACCTAAGGGGGGCGCGCCCCGGGCGGGGAGGCTCGAGGTGGACGGCTGGATCAGGCAGCGCCTGGCGAGGGTGGTGAACGTGCAGCCGGGCGAACTGCGCGCGCTGCTGTGGGCGTTCGCCTACTTCTTCAGCCTGATGTGCGCGTGGTACGTGCTGCGGCCGCTGCGCGACGAGATGGGCGTGGCCGCCGGCGTGGCCAACCTGCAGTGGCTGTTCACCGGCACCTTCTTCCTGATGCTGCTGGCCGTGCCCGCCTTCGGGGCGCTGGTGGCGAGGCTGCCGCGCCAGCGTTTCATTCCCTGGGTCTACCGCTTCTTCATCGCGAGCCTGGTGGTCTTCTGGGCGCTGCTGCACTGGGGCGAGGGCCGGATCACGGTCGCGCGCGCGCTCTTCATGTGGGCGAGCGTGTTCAACCTGTTCGTGGTGACCGTGTTCTGGGGCTTCATGGCGGATCTCTTCCGCTACGAGCAGGGACGCCGGCTGTTCGGCTTCATCGCCGCCGGCGGTACCGCCGGGGCCCTGCTCGGGCCGACGCTGACCGCGCTGCTCGCCCATCCGCTGGGGCCGGTCAACCTGCTGCTCGTGTCGGCGGTGATCCTCGAGCTGGCCACGCGGTGCGCGAAGGTGCTGCTGCGCGAACCGCCGGCCTCCGCGCCCGCCGCGCCTTCGGCCGGCGAGCCGCTCGTCGCCGAATCGGAGGGTGCGGGCGGGCTGCCGGCCCCCGCGTCCTCCGGGTCCGCTGCCGCGTCGGCGCCTGACGGAGCGGCCCGCGCGGGGACCCCAACGGCGACCTTCGCGGCGGCCGCGCGCGCAGGCCATGGCGCCGCGGGAGCGGACGCGGCACTGGGCGGTGGCATGCTCGCCGGGCTGGTGGAGGTGGCGCGCTCCCCCTACCTGATGATGATCTGCGGCCACGTGCTGCTGCTGTCGCTGGTCAACACCTTCCTCTACTTCCAGCAGGCGCAGATCGTCGCCGGCGCCTTCGACAGCCCGGCCGAACGCACCCGCGTGTTCGCGCTGATCGACCTCTCCGTCGGGCTCGCCACGCTCGGCATCCAGTTGCTGGTCACCGGACGGGTGATGCTGCGCTTCGGCGTGGGGGTATCGCTCGCGCTGCTGGCGGTGGTGACGATGAGCGGGTTCGCCGCGCTCGCGCTGGTCCCCGCGCTTGCGGTGCTGATCGCGTTCCAGGCGATCAAGCGCGCGGCCGAGTTCGCGCTGGCCAACCCCGCGCGCGAGACGCTGTTCACCGTGGTCACGCGCGAGCAGAAGTACAAGTCGAAGAGCTTCATCGACACCGCGGTGTTCCGGGGCGGCGATGCGGCGAGCGGGTGGCTGTATACCGGACTGCGCCAGCTCGGCCTCGATGCCTCGGCGATCGCCTGGATCGCGGTCCCGGTGTCGGCGGCGTGGGCGCTGCTGCTGCTGCGACTGGGCGCCGCGCAGTCGCGACTCGCCCGGGCCGCGGGCGCGCGGACCCCGTGAGCGGCCTCGCGCGCGGGCGGCTGGCCCCGCCAGCGAGGACGGTGGAGCGCTTGCCGCCGCACCCCTCGCGGACCTCGCCGGGGGCCGGGCCCGCGCGCGCGTCGATCGGCAGGGATGGGGCACCCGGCTCGACGTATCCTTCGGGTCGGCAGGGCCGACCCGTCATCCACCGTGGAGATTCCGATGCTGGAGCGTGATACGCGATCGACCGTGCGCGGCGTGAGCCGCGCCGAGTTCCTCAGGCGGACCGCAGGACTGCTGGGCGCCGGCGCGCTGGGCTCGGTCACGACGATCGGCGAGGTGTTGGCGGCCGAGGCCCCGGTGCTGCG
>JBIPNU010000286.1:0-4277 GCA_044370615.1 Burkholderiales bacterium | reverse complement strand
AGTGTCGCTCAGGTGCAGTTTCATGCGGGGAAGAGAACGGTGCCGTGCGCGCGGCTCGGCCGGGGGCGAACCACGCGCGGGAAGCGGGCCGCGGCTAGTCGACCCGGGCGCCGGAGAGGGTGATCAGCTTCGCGTACCGGTCGAGTTCGCGCGGCAGCAGCTTCGCGAACTCGTCGACGCTCATCGCCCACGGCTCGAGGCCCTGCTGCAGGAGCGCGTCGCGCACGTCGGGCATCGCCAGCACCTTGTTGAGCGCGCCGTTGATGCGCTCGGCCAGCGGACGCTGCATCCCGCGAGGAGCCCACATGCCCATCCAGGGGCTCATCTCGTAGCCGGGCAGGCCGGATTCCGAGATGGTGGGGATATCCGGCAGCGACTGCAGCCGGCGCGAGGAGGCGGTAGCCACCGCGCGCAGCTTGCCCGCCTTGATCTGGCCCATCACGCTGGGCACGGTGGCGATCATCAGCGGCACCTCTCCTCCGAGCAGCGCAGCCATCGCCGGCCCGCCGCCCTTGTAGGGCACGTGCACGAGTTCCACCTTGGCGACCATGGAGAACAGCATCATCGACAGGTGCGGCGCGCTGCCGTTGCCGGCCGAGCCGTAGAACACCTCCTTCGGGCGCGCGCGGGCGATGGCCAGCAGGTCCTTCACCGACTTCACCGGGAAGGACGGGTGCACGCCGCGCAGGGTGGGCTGGGTCGAGACCAGGCCCACCGGCGTGAAATCCTTGAGCGTGTCGTACGGCAGCTTGCGGTAGAGCGTGGCGTTGGAGACATGCGTGACCGAGTGCAGCATGAGCAGGTGCCCGTCGGGCTCGCCACGCGCCACCACCTCGGCGCCGACGGTACCCGCCGCGCCGCCGCGGTTCTCGATGACCACCTGCTGGCCGATGGTTTCGGACAGCCGGGGGGCGATCGCGCGCGCGACGATGTCGTTGGATCCGCCGGGCGGCCAGGGCACCAGCATGCGCACCGGCTTGACCGGCCACTGCGGTTGGGCAAGCGCAAGGGCGGGCAGCGCCAGCGCGGCGGCCAGCAGCCCGGCACCGATGCGCCGGCGCGCGGCGCGCGTGGGCCTGCGCGTAGCGGTCGAGTCGACGATGACGAGGGCGTTCGTGTTCATGCGAGCCATCCCAGGAGATCCTTCTGTTGGTGCAAGGCCCAGCAGCGCTGGATCACCGCACGCATTTCCGATTCCGTGGCACCGTCGGCCCATGCGGCCAGGCGCAACGCCTTGTCTTCGAGCTCCGGGCGCGAAAGCGTGTTGCCCGGATCGCCCTTGGGCGTATCGACCCGCTGCTCGAGGTGGCGCCCGTCGGTGGTGATCACCTCCACGCGTCCGAGCCAGCGCCGCGGATAGGCCGCATCGACCTCCGGGTCGAGCACCATGTCGACGCGCCCGAGGAAATCGCGGACCTGGGCGTCGGAGAGCGCGGTATCGGTGAACTCGCCCAGTCCGGCGCGCCCGGATAGCGCGATCTGGGCCAGCACGAAGCCCATCGAGAACTTCGATTGGTGCACGGTACGCGGATCGGTGACCGGCCCCAGCACGTCGATCGCACCCTGGTGGACGCGGCAGGTGACCCGGGCGATCGAGCCGGGCTGCAGCGCGTTGGCGCGCATGAGTTCCAGCAGCGCGTCGGCTGCGGGATGGGTATGCCGGCAGGAGGCGTGGAACTTGAACGAGGTCTCGGCCAGCGCCCAGCGCGTGCCCAGGCGATCGGTCAGGCAGGCCGGGTTCGCGTCGGAGGACATGCCCGCGGCCATGCCGGTGGCACCCTCGAGGATGCGGCGAGCGCCGGTGAACCCGTCGCGCGCGAGCCAGGCGGCAGTCAGGCCGTTGGCCGCCGCCTTGCCGGTGTGCAGTTGCTTGGAGTCGGCGGCATCACGAAGGAACTCCCAGAGCCCGGCGGCCTGCGTGCCGGCCGACCCGAGCGCGTGCTGCATCCGGTCCGCGTCGAGTCCGAGCAGATGGCCCACCGCCGCCGCTGCGGCCAGCGTGCCCGCCGTCCCGGTGGTGTGGAACACGCGATAGTGCGATCGCCCGAGGAACTCGCCGACCCGGATGCCGCACTCGTAACCCGCCACGCAGGCGGCGATGAACGCGCGGCCATCGGCCCCGATCGACTGCGCGGTGGCCAGCGCGGCGGGGAACACCACGGTGGCCGGATGCAGGACCGAGCTGTTGTGCAGGTCGTCCTGCTCGACCACGTGCGAGGCCCCGCCATTGACCAGCGCGGCGAACAGCGGCGAGCTGGTCGTGCGGTTGGTCAGCACCTGCGCGGGACCGCTGGCCGGACCCATGGTGGCCGCGAAGCGCTCGAAGATCCGGATCGGACTCGCGCTGCGCCCGGCGATCGTGCACGCGAACCAGTCGAGGAACAGGTCCTCGCAGCGTTCGACCACGGATTGCGGGATGTCCTCGTAGCGCAGGGCGGCGAGGAAGCGCGACAGCTCGGCCGTCGGGGTGGCCGTGGCGGCGGGATCGGCGGGTGCGTTCATCCGGAACTCCTGTGGGTCAGGGGCGATCCGGCACGAGCACGTCGTGCCAGCGCGGGGCGGTGCGGGATCAGGTGCGCGCCGGTCGCGGGCGGCTCGGGCGGATGGGGCCGTGGGTCGGGAAGCGCGCGAAGACTGCGGGGGCGGCCCCGCACGAGAGGCTCGGGAGCGGATGCTTCGGCAGGATCGGCATCAGGCGACCCCTCGGTCGCGCAATCCGGCGATGCGCTCGGCGCTGCAGCCGAGTTCCGCCAGGATGGCCTCGGTGTGCGCGGCAAGCCTGGGCACCGGGGCCATCGCCGCCTCGAAGCTGTCGAAGCGTGCCGGGGGCAGCAGTGCCCGCATCCGGCCCTGGGGATGGTCGACCTCGCGCCAGCGATCCCGGGCGGCGAGCTGCGGATGGTCCCAGACATCGTCGGGGGTGTTGAGGTTGCCGTTGGCGATGCCGGCGGCGTCGAGCCGCTCGACGACCTGGGCGGCGGTGAGGGAACCGAACACCCCCCCGATCAGGCCCAGAAGCTCCGCGCGATGCTCGGTGCGACGGGTGTTGCTGTCGAATCGAGGGTCGCGCGCGAGTTCGGGCTGGCCCAGCACGCGCTCGCAGAACACGGCCCACTCGCGCTCGTTCTGGAGACCCAGCATCACGCTGCGACCGTCGCCGCAGTCGAACTTGCCGTAGGGCACGATGGTCGCGTGATCCGGCCCGCTGCGCCGTGGCGCGCGCCCACTGTAGTGCGCGTAGTAGACCGGATGGCTGTTCCATTCGACCAGGGAGTCGAACATCGGCACCTCGATGTGCGCGCCCTGGCCCGTCCGCTCGCGCTGGTAGAGCGCCGCGAGGATCGCCGAGTAGGCATGCATGCCGGTGGCGATGTCGGCGATCGAGATGCCGACCTTGCACGGCGTCTCGGGCGTACCGGTGACCGACAGCACGCCCGCCTCGCTCTGGATCAGCAGGTCGTAGGCCTTCTTCTGCGTGTAGGGCCCGCCCGCGCCGTAGCCGGAGATGTCGCAGGTGATGAGCCCGGGGTGGCGCTCGCGCAGCGCGGTCGCGCCGAAGCCCAGCCGGTCGATCGCGCCGGGCGCGAGGTTCTGGATGAAGACGTCCGCGCGCTCGAGCAGTGCGGCGAGCAGTTCGCGCGCCTCCGGCTGCTTCAGGTCGAGGGTGAGCGATTCCTTGTTGCGGTTGAGCCAGACGAAATAGGCCGACTCGCCGTCGACCGCGCGGTCGTAGGCCCGGGCGAAGTCCCCGCCGTCGGGCCGCTCGACCTTGATCACGCGCGCGCCGAGGTCGCCCAGCTGGCGGGCGGCGAAGGGCGCCGCGACCGCCTGTTCGAGAGAGACGACGGTGATGCCGTCCAGCGGACGGGATGCGGAGGGCGCGCGTGGATTCATGCCGGGGCTCGGAGTGCTCATGCGCGAGTCAGAAGGACCGCGGCATCCCGAGCACGTGTTCGCCCACGTACGACAGGATGAGGTTGGTGGAGATCGGCGCCACCTGGTAGAGCTTCGTCTCGCGGAACTTGCGCTCGACGTCGTATTCGGCCGCGAATCCGAAGCCGCCATGGGTCTGCACGCACACGTTGGCCGCCTCCCAGGAGGCATCGGCCGCGAGGAGCTTGGCCATGTTGGCCTCGGCCCCGCAGGGCTCGCCGGCGTCGAACTTCGCGCAGCCCTTGAAGCGCATCAGATCGGCTGCCTCGACGTTGACGTAGGCGCGCGCGATCGGGAACTGGATGCCCTGGTTCTGCCCGATCGGGCGATTGAACACCACGCGA
>JBIPNU010000285.1:0-4279 GCA_044370615.1 Burkholderiales bacterium | reverse complement strand
GACACGAGGTCCAGCGAGCGGGCGGGGTTGCCGAACGCTTCCAGCAGCGGATCGAGCAACCCTCGGCCGGCAGCCGAGGCTGGAACAACGACCTTGGCCGGCTCGTCGACGAACAGCCGGACCGGGCAGCGATCCCACTCCAGGTCCCCGTCCGCGAGTTCGCGCAGCAGCATCGACCGCTCGGCGGCGACGATGCACGGGCGGGCAATCGGATCGTCCCGATCGGCGGCGATCGCGGCTGCGAACCCGCCTGGGGATGCGGCTACGACCTGGCGCAACAGCGCCGCCGCCGGCCAGGCATGCTCCGAATTCCAGTAGCGGTCGAAACTCTCGCCTACCTCGCGCGCCACGCGGCCGACTGCCATCAGGTCGAGGTCGGCGAACGACATCTGCGGCGTAGTGGCGAAGTAGGCATTGCCGATGTTGCGTCCACCGACGATGGCCAGCCGACCGTCGACCACCCAGGCCTTGTTGTGCATGCGACGGTGCAGGCGGGAAAACTCGGTGAACCAGCTCAGCCAGCGTCGCCAGCCTCGGCTCACCGTCGGATTGAACAGCCTCACTTCGAGGGCTGGCAGCGCGTCGAGCATCGCCAGCACCGGATCGAGCGCCGGCCCGCCGTTGTCGTCGATCAGCAGGCGTACCCGCACGCCGCGCGCGGCCGCCTGCCGGGCCTCTTCGAGCAGCAGGCGCCCGGTCGCGTCGTCGTGCCACAGGTAGACCTGGACATCGAGCGAGCGCTGCGCAGCCCGCGCAGTGAGCACGCGCGCGGCGAAAGCTTCGTGCGGGTCGTCGAGCGGATGGACCGCGCTTTGCATTTCGCCCGGGTCACCGGCCCTGGCGAGCCGTCCGAACAGCGAGTCGACATCGGCCTCGATCCGACTCGACGCGCGCCGCTCGACCGCGTCGGGCGAACGCCGTCGGCGGCGGCGCGTGAGCGCGGCCGACAGCAGGAAGGACAGGCCGCGTCGCGGTTGCGCCATCAGAGGTCTCCGGGGTTGAGCCTAGTGCGCTGACCGGGTGGCGGCAAGCGGCGCGCAACGAGGCGGGCGATATTCGCTCCCGGGGCGTAGAATGCGCGCGCCGCGGCCTGCGGCACCCGACCCACAGGAGCCCTCGATGTCCGCTGACCGCTGGTCCACCTTTCAGCGCCTCTCGCGCTGCGCGCTCCTGGCGCTTGCCCTTCCGCTCGCCGGAGCCGGCACCACGATTGCCGCGGAACCGTCGAGCACGCTGTCGCGCATCCGGGACAGCGGCGTGATCCTGCTCGGTCATCGTACCGAGTCGGCGCCCTTCTCGTTCGTCGGCAAGGACGGCAGGCCGGTCGGCTACTCGGTCGAGCTCTGCGAGCGGGTGGTCGCGCAGCTTCGCGACGCCTACAAGCTTCCCGGGCTCCGGATCCAGTGGGTCCCGGTCACCTCGGCCAATCGGCTGGACGCTGTCGGCTCGGGCAAGGTCGATCTCGAGTGCGGCACGACCAGCGCCACGCTGTCGCGCCAGGAGCGGGTCGACTTCTCCAACCTGATCTTCGTCGACGGCGCCGGCCTGCTCGCGCGCGCCGACCGCGGGATCAAGCGCATATCGGACATGGCTGGCAGGCGAGTGGCGGTCACCGAGGGCAGCACCACCGGCGACGTGCTGCGCCAGGCCTTCAAGGACCGCTCGGTCAACGCTGAACTGGTGGTCGTGCGCAACGAACTCGAAGGGTTGGCGGCAGTCGAGGCCGGCAAGGTCGATGCCTACGCGAACGACCGCGTGATCCTGCTCGGACTGCTGCGAAAGCTCAAGGGCGGCGTCGACTTCGTGCTGATCGACGAGGACGCGTCGATGGAGCCCTACGCGCTGATGATGCGCCGCGACCCCGCGTTCCGGCTGGCGGTCAACCGGGCGCTGTCGCGCATCTACCGCTCGCAGGCCATCGTCGAGGTCTACGACGCATGGTTCGGCGTGCTGGGTGCGCCCGGCCCGCTGCTCGCGGCGATGTACTACCTCAATGCGACCCCGGAGTAGCCCGATGCAGAGCGCGACGATTCGCCTGTGTCGTGCGACGGCCGTCATGGTCTTCGCGCTGCTGGCCGGCTGTGCCAGCGTGGAACCCGCGTCCAGCCTGTCGGGCGAGGGCACGGTGGTGCGCATCGCCGAGCGCACGCAGGCCGGCACTGCGGGCAGCGTGGTCGGCGCCATCGGCGGCGCCGTCGTCGGATCGGTGATCGGCGGCCAGTTCGGCGGCGGCTTCGGACAGACCGTCGCGGCCAGCGCCGGGGCCGTGGGCGGCTCGATGGCGGGCAGCAGCCTGGGCGCGCGTGCGGGCCAGCATCTGGTGTGGGATGTCGCGATCCGCTTCGAGGACGGCATCGAACGCATGCTGACCGTGAAGGACCGCCCCGTCGTCCGGCCGGGCGATCGCGTGAGCGTGCGCGACGGACAGCTGAGCCGGCGCTGAGCGCCCAGGCGCCGATCGCCGGTCGCCGGTCGCCGAGGAGATCGGATCAGCGTTCCCGCAGCGATTCGTTCAGGGTCCGGGTGATCGGCTTGGTGAGGTAGCGCCAGACGCTGCGCTCGCCGGTTCGGATGTCCACGGTTGCCGTCATCCCCGGCTGCAGTTCGATGCGCTCGCCCCGGGGCGAGCGCAGCAGCGAGTCGCGGGTGCGCACGTGCACGCGGTAGTAGGGCACTTCCTGACCGGCGACCTGCTCGGTCAGCGTGTCGGCGCTGATGAAGGTGGTCTCGCCCGCGAGCGCTCCGTAGACCGCGTAGTCGAAGGCGTCGAGTTTCACCGTCGCCGGAAGCCCCAGGCGCAGGAAGCCGATGTCGGCCGGTCGCACCTTTGCCTCGATGATCAGGCTGTCGCCAGCCGGCACGATCTGCATCAGTTCGTCGCCCGGGCGCGCGACTGCACCGCGGGTGGTGAGTCGCACGTTGCGCACGACCCCGTCCATCGGGGCCCTCACCTCGGTGAGATCGAGTTCCTCCCGACGCTGCGCGATCATCTGCGTCACACCTGCGAGATCCTCCTGGGCCTTCGCGAGTTCGGCCTGGCTGTCCTGCATGAAGCGGTTGCGCCGGTTCACGATCTGGCCGGCAAGATCGGCCACCTGGCGCTGCAGCCTGAGGATCTCCGCCCGGCTCACATCGCCCCGATCGAGCAACGGCAGGTTGAGGTCGAGTTCCTGTTGCGCCAGGTCGCGCAGGCGTTCGAGCGAGGACAGTTCCTCCGACAGCAGTTGCCGGCGGCGCTGGAACAGGGCGAGCTGGTTCTCGCGGAACTGTGGCCAGGCGGCGAGTTCCTTCGGGAAGGCGGGCTCGGATCGGGCGAACACCTCCGCCTCCAGGCGCGCGATGGCCGCGCGCAGCGCGGCCGCGCGCGAGGCGACCTCGTCCACGCTCGCCTGCAGTTTCGGACGCTCGAAGCGCACCAGCAGCTGGCCCCGCTCGACGCTGCTGCCCTCGCGCACGAGGATGGCCTCGACCACGCCGCCGGCCGGCGGTGCCTGGATCACCTGGTTTCGCGAGAAGGTGATCACCTGCCCGGTCGCGCGGGTGGTCTGGTCGAGCGTCGCCCACTGCGCCCACAGCACGAAGGCCGCCACCGCGCCGATCGTCGTCCATAGCAACAGGTGCACCACCACCCGGCCCGACAGCCGATTACGCGGCAGGCGGGTCATCGCGACTCCCCGGCGCCGACGGGCGCGGCCTTGCCCTGGAGCGCCGCGAGCACCGCATCGCGGGGGCCGTCGAGCACGATGCGCCCGTCCCGGATCACGATGAGCCGCGTGAGCGCGGGCAGGAACGCGGTCTTGTGGGTCGCGACCACGAGCGCATCCCGGGGCCCGACCTGTTCATGCAGCAGCTGGATCACCCGCGCCTCGGTATCGTTGTCCATCGATGCGGTCGGCTCGTCGAGCAGCCAGACCTTCGGCGAGCCCAGCAGCATGCGGGTGAGCGCGATCAGCTGGCGCTGTCCGCCGGAGACACCCCGCCCTCCTTCGGTGATGCCGAGTGCCAGCCCCTGGGGATGGCGACTGATCAGGTCGAACAGCCCCGTCCTGCGGGCCGCCTCGAGCAGGCGCTCGTCGCCCGGATCCGGCAGGCCGAGCAGCACGTTGTCGCGCAGCGTGCCGCTGATCAGTCGCGTGTCCTGCGGCAGGTAGCCGATCGCCTCGCGCGTGACGGCCGGGTGCAGTGCCGCGAGGTCGAGTCCACCCAGAAGCACGCGGCCGGAGGATGGCCGATACAGGCCGGACAGGATCTTCAGCAGGGAACTCTTGCCCGATCCGAT
>JBIPNU010000284.1:0-4282 GCA_044370615.1 Burkholderiales bacterium | reverse complement strand
GCGGGCGATGCCCCGGCGCGGCTACGTGGTGAGCCCGGTGACCCTGCAGGGCATCCGCGACGTGTTCGAACTGCGGTTGCTGCTCGAACCCCCGGCCGCGCGACTGGCCGCCGGCCGCGTGGACGCCGGCCGGCTCAAGCTTCTCGACGACGTCTGCCGCGCCGGCTACCGTCCCGGAGACGCCTCGAGCACGCAGCGTTTCCTCGAGGCCAACAAGGCCTTCCACGTGGCGATCGCCCAGGCGACCGGCAACCAGCGCCTCGCGCTGGCCATCGCGTCGCTGCTCGACGAGATGACCCGGCTGCTGCACATGGGGCTGGGTTCGCGCGATCGCAGCACCGAGATGCAGCACGAGCACGGCGCGCTGGTGCGCGCGCTGCGCCGCGGCGATGGCGCCACGGCCGAGACAATCTGCCGCGACCAGATCGAGGCGGCTCGCGAGATGGTGGTGGCCGCTGCGCTCGAGAGCCGCACGCTGATGGACACCGCCATTCCCGCCCACGCCGGAGGACAACCATGAGCGCCGTGATGACCCCCGCGATGAGCCGGCTGGTCGAAGGGACCACCGCCGCCGCCGCGCGCGTGCGGCGAGAGCCGCAGCCGATGCTCGATGCCCTCCGCGGCTCGCTGTTCGACCTCGACCTGCTCGCCGAGGAGCACCGGCGCGCGAGTCCGGACCGCTACACCCGCCACCTGGTGCACGCGGATCCCGACGGATTGTTCTCGGTGCTGGCGATCGTCTGGGGTCCCGGCCAGGGCAGCCCGGTGCACGGCCACCACACCTGGTGCGCGGTCGGCGTGTACGCCGGGGAACTGATCGAGACCTTCTACCGGGCCGAGCCGGGTCTGCCCGAACCGGTCCTGGTGCGCGAACTGCACCGGCGTCCCGGCGACCACTGCTTCGACGCGGGCGGGCCCGGCATCCACCGCATCCGCAACGAGGGCCCGGACGTGGCCATCTCGATTCACGTCTACGGCGTCGGCGCCGATCGCATCAGCACCGGCGTCAACCGGATCTACCCGCTGGCCGCCTGAGGCGCCCGCCACCGTTCCCGGCCCGACCACCCGGCGCGTCCGCCCGGGCGTGCCGGTGGTACCGTCATCGCCCCCCGGCCTCCGGGCCGCCCCCGCAAACCGCAACCCACGGAGTCCCGCATGCGCGCAGTCGTGCTCAGGCAACACGGCACCCTCGACAACCTCGAATTCGTCGCCGACTACCGCGACCCGACCCTCAAGGACGGGCACGTCATCCTGCGCACCCGCGCGACCTCGTTCAACTACCACGACGTGTTCACCGTGCGCGGCATGCCCGGCATCAAGGTCCCGCTGCCGGTCATCATCGGCCTGGATCTCGCCGGCGAGATCATCGAGGTGGGCAGCGGGGTCGAGGGCTGGAAGGTCGGCGACCGGGTGCTGGTGAACCCGCTCAACCTGAAGGTCGGCCTGATGGGCGAGATGATGGACGGCGGGCTCGCCGAGAAATGCCTGGTGCACGCGAGCCAGCTGATCCGCATGCCCGACGCGGTGTCCTTCGAGCAGGCGTGCGCGCTGCCGGTCGCCTACGGCACGGCGCACCGCATGATCGTGACCCACAGGACGATCAAGGCCGGCGACAAGGTCGTCGTGCTGGGTGCCTCGGGCGGCGTGGGCACCGGCTGCGTGCTGCTCGCCAAGATGCTGGGGGCCGAGGTTGTCGCCTGCGCCTCGAGCGAGGACAAGATCCAGCGCCTGAAGGAACTGGGCGCCGATCACGTCATCAACTACAAGGACACCGACTTCTCGAAGTGGGTGATCGAGAAGTTCGGCAAGCCGCAGCGCCGCAACTACGAGGGCGGCGCCGACGTGGTGATCAACTTCACCGGTGGCGACACCTGGTTGCCTTCGCTGAAGTGCACGAAGCGCGGCGGCAGCATCCTCACCTGCGGGGCGACCGCCGGATTCGACCCGAAGGAAGACCTGCGCTACATCTGGAGCTTCGAACTCAACATCAAGGGCTCGAACAGCTTCTACAACGAGGACCTGACCGCGCTGATGGAGATGATCAGCAAGGGCACGATGAAGCCGGTGATCGACGTGGTCCTGCCGCTCGAGCGCGCGAAGGAAGGCCTCGCGCTCATCGAGAACCGCGAAGTCTTCGGCAAGGTCGTCGTCACGCTCTGACCGCACCGCGTGCGGGCCGCCCCCGGGTGACCCGCACCGCAGCCTCCGGGTCGCCGCCGCGCCACCGCCCGGCGAGCGCCCGGTTCATCGAAGTCCCGATCCGCGCGCGGCCGTTGCGCCGCGCGATCCAGCCAGGAGACACCCCATGGCCGACGCGCCGACCCCGGAACAGCTCAACGCCCGCCTGGCGAAGAGCCCCTTCAACGCCTGGCTGAAGCTCGCCGTCACGAAGATCGACGCCGACTCGATCGAGATGACGGCCGGCTGGCGCGAGGAGTGGGTAGTCAACGCCGAGCGCGGCTACACCCACGGCGGCATCCTCGCCGCGCTGGTCGACGTGGTCGCCGACTACGCGATCGCCGCGAAGAACGGCATGCCGGTCCCCACCATCGACCTGCGTGTCGACTACCACCGCGCCGCCAAGGGCGACATGCGCTGCGTCGGCAAGCTCGTGCGACTGGGCAGCCAGTTCACCACCGCCGAGGCGTACGTCTACGACGCGAGTGGCGCCCTGTGCGCGAGCGGCCGCGGCACCTACTTCACCGCCCCCCCCGCGCCCCCTGCCGCGAAGCCCGCGGCCTGAACGCAGCGCGCCGCCTGCCCGCCTCACGAGGATACGCCATGCACGAGACCGAAGACTTCCGCCAGTTCCTCGACCGCCTGCGCGCGGAGGGAGAGCTGGTCGACCTGCGCCAGCCGGTCGACATCCGCCACATCGCCACGCTGGTCGACCAGTCGGACAAGGCGCTCTACTTCCACGACGTCATCGGCTACGACATGCCGGTGGTGTCGGGCATCATCCGCTCGCAGCGACGCGCGGTCATGTCCATGGGCGTGGAGCGCTACGGCGAGATCGAGGCGAAGCTGCAGCGGGGCCTGGTGGCCCCGATCCCGCCGAAGTACGTCGAGAAGGCGCCCTGCCAGGAGATCGTCATCAAGGGCGATGACGTCGACCTCTACCGGCTGCCGGTGCCGATGTCGTCGATCTACGACGGCGGCCCGATGATCACCGCCGGGGTGGTGATCGCGCGCGATCCCGAGCACGGGATCAACGCCGGCATCTACCGCCTGATGGTCAAGGAGCGCAACCTCACCGGCATCGACATCGTCACGCCGAACAACATGCGGCTGTTCGCGCAGCGCGCCTACGAGCGCGGCGAGCCGCTGCCGATCTCGGTGTCGATCGGCTGCCACCCGTTCGAGATCATGGGCACCGGGTATCGCGCGCCGCTGGGCGTGGACGAACTGGCGATCGCCGGCGGCATTCGCGGCTCCGCGATCGAGCTCGCGCAGTGCGAAACCGTCGACCTGCCCTGCATCGCCGGCTCGGAAATCGTGCTCGAGGCGGAGATCCTGCCCACCGGCTGGACGCACCCCGAGGGCCGCTTCGGCGAGTTCACCCGGCTGATGGGCGGCCTGCACTGGAACCCGCTCGTGCGGGTCAAGGCGATCACCATGCGCCGCAACGCGACCTACTACGCGCTGCACATGCCCTGGGAGAACACCTGGCTCGCGGCGCCCACTCGCTACACCGCGATCCGCTCCGCGCTCAAGACCGCCGGCGTGCAGGTGAAGGACATCAACGTCACGCTGGGCGGCTGCGCGTTCTGGCACGCGGTCATCTCCATCCGCAAGCAGGCCGGCGAGGCGAAGAACGCGATGCTCGCGGCGCTGTCGGTGATGGACCTCAAGCACGTGGTCATCGTCGACGACGACATCGACGTCTTCAATCCGATGGACGTGGAGTGGGCGATCGCCACCCGCGTGCAGGGCGATCGCGACGTGGTGGTGATTCCCGGCGCCCGCGCCAAGCCGCTCGACCCCAGCCTGGCGGTGATGCCGCACGGCGTGGTGCCCACCGGCGCGAAGGTCGGGATCGATGCGACCATCGGCGAGGGCATCCCCACCGAGCGCTTCGAGCGCATCGCCTACGCCTATGCCGATCGCGCGAAGATCGCCGACTACGTCGAGGGCAAGTCCGATCCCCGGCCGACAGCCGGCCAGGTGGACGAGACGACGATCGAGGCACTGGCACGGCAAGTGCTTGAGTTGATCGAAGCCGAACCCCGCTACTACCAGGACATCGCAGCCCATTTCTCGGAGTACGATTTCCAGAGCGTCG
>JBIPNU010000283.1:0-4291 GCA_044370615.1 Burkholderiales bacterium | reverse complement strand
GAGCCAACTCGCGTAGAAGGCATTTCCGATGTCGTAGTGGTGATGGATGTTCGCGCGGGACCCTTCCAGGGTGTTGGCGTGGGCCCGATGCAGCGACATCGCCAGGCGCCGCAGCCAGGGATCGCGCCCGCCTTCTCGCCACGCCCCGCGATAGATCGCCTCGAGCAGCGCGGGCAGATCGCCTTCGAGGTCCATGTCGCCGCGGCTGTAGCACTCACCGAACTGCAGGTGCGGATCGATCGCCAGTCGAAGCAGCGCCCGCGCGCTCCGGATGCGAAGGCGGCCGACCGGTCGCTCGATCTCGGCGGGACGCACCTCCCCGGTCCACAGCTCGACCTGCAGCGGCGGATGACGCAGCTCGACGAGCAGGCGATCGATCAGGCGCGCCCAGACCGAAGGCGGGGCCGTACCCGATCGCGACTCGGCGACGACAGGCCTGTCGCGCTCACCGGCCACCGGCTGGCGGGCGTCGGCACGAAGCAGCGGCAGACGGGAACCGGGATCGTGATTCATCATGCTTCCTCTGCAGATGAAGGCGACGGCCTCGGCGCGAACCCGACCGGGTCGGCGAGACTCGGTTGTCGCTGCATGGTAGGCCACCCTGTTCACCGGGTGGGCGAGCGGCAGACGAGTCCAGTCCTGCCGACGACACCTCTGCACTTCAGGCCGTGAGGGTGGCCGCACTGACCGACCGGGTCCTGCCCGCCTCGCACGGCTGCAAACTGCCGCGCTCAGGATGCTGGGCCGCACCTGCACGGAGGTTGACCTGCGTCAACACTTGCGATGTCGGCCAGGGTTCCAATGCGTTCGTGTCACCATCGTCCGCGCAAGCGCGTCGATGCCGACCCAGCACCATCCCCGGCGTCGAGCCGGCTTCCCCGGCCCCGCCGGACCCACTGGAGGAATCGCACCATGTTCAAGCGCATCCTGATCCCCGTCGACGGCAGCAAGACCTCGCAACTCGCCCTGCGGCAGGGCGCGGCATTCGCTGCCGCCCAGGCCGCCGCCGGCCTGACCGCAGCACCCAACATCAAGCAGCTGGAGAAGTTCGAGGCCGACCTGGAGAAGCGCGCCCAGGGCGTCGTCGCCCACGCCGAGCAGGTGGTCACCAAGGCCGGGGTGCAGAAGGTCGACAGCCGGATGGTGAGTGCCGGCACGCGCCGCGCCGCGCGCGTGATCCTCGATGACGCGAAGAAGTGGAAGGCGGACCTGATCGTGATGGGCACCCACGGCCGGTCGGGCTTCGACCATTTCGTGTTCGGCTCGGTCGCCGAGGGCGTGATGCGCGGGGCCAGCTGCCCGCTGATGCTGGTGCGCATCCCCGGCAAGTAGTCGTCCGCAGGGTCCCGGGCGCCCACTCCGGGCGCCCGGGCATTCGACGCACCGCCTGCTTGCGGTCGACGGCGGCGTCGACGCAGGCGCCGTGGATGGCTCAGCGAGCCGCGGGCATCGGTACCCCGGGCGTGCGGGCATGCAGGAGTGCGGGTCCGACCTGCGCGAGCGACGGCGCGCCCAGCAATGCGAGATCACGATCGATCTCCTCGCGCAGCAGCCGCACCGCGTGGCGCACGCCCGCCTCTCCCGCCACCGCGTTGGCGAACAGGAAGGGGCGGCCGACGAACACGAAGTGCGCGCCCAGCGCGATCGCCTTGAGCACGTCGGTCCCGCGGCGGATGCCGCTGTCCATCATCACGGTCATGCCGCCAGCCTGCGCAACCACGCCAGGCAGCGCGTGCAAGGGAGCCGCCGCCCCGTCGAGCTGGCGCCCGCCATGGTTGGAGACGATCACCCCGTCCACGCCATGCTCGCGCGCGAGTCGCGCATCGGCCCCGGCGAGCAGGCCCTTGACCACCAGCTTGCCGGGCCATATCGAACGCAGCAGCGCGAGATGATCCCAGTCGAAGCGGTCGCGCTGGCCGCGATCGCGCATCCCGCTGCGCGAGACCAGCGGCACCCGGGTACGCCCCATGTTCTCGGTGTGGGGCATTCCCGAGGCGAGCAGCGTGCGCAGCGCGGTGCCCACCAGCCAGCGCGGGTGCGAGATGCCCTGCCACGCCAGCGAAAGACTCGGGCGCAGCGGCTGCGAGTAGCCGTTGCGAACGTTGTTCTCGCGGTTGGCGGCCACCGGCACGTCGGCGGTCACCACCAGCGTGTCGTAGCCAGCGCGCCCGACACGGTCGACCAGCGCGCGGATCTCGTCGTCCTCGCCGGAGATATAGCCCTGGAACCAGGTGGTCGGCCCCACTGCCCGCACGTCCTCCAGGCGGGTGAAGGACGCACCGCTCAGGATCATCGGAAGGTCGGACTCGGCCGCCACGCGCGCGAGCACGCGATCGCCGTCGAAGCCCCCGAGCGAGGTGCCTCCCATCGGCGCGAAACCGAACGGCACCGAGTACTCGCGACCGAACAGGCTGCGCCGCAGGTCGCGGCGCGACACATCCACCATCACCCGCGGCATGAACGCGTAGTCGTCGAACGCGGTGCGGTTGCCGCGCAGCGACGCATTGGTTTCCGAGCCACCGGCGGCATAGCCGTAGATCGGCCGTGGCAGCCGGCGGCGTGCCTCGGGCTGGAAGTCGTCCAGGCACAGCATCCGCGCGAGCACGCGCGGAACACGGGCGGTGGACGCGCCTGACGCGGACGAAGCGGGCGAAGCGGCCAGCGCCGCAGCGCGTGTGCCCGTGGACGAGGCTCCTGCTCCGGCAGGCGCCGCGCCGGCACCGTGCGAGGACGGGGCGAGGGCGACCGGTGGGGTACGCGGCACCGCGGGGGGCAGGCTGGACATCGACTTCCTCCGGTGGCGCACGGTGCGTGCGCTCGGGGTTTCGGGATCGGCGACAGGCATGACCGCCGGCGACGGTCGACCACCGCGGGCGCGTCGTCCGATGGACGCTGCAGTCGTGCAGGGGCGGCCAGTGGACCGGTAGGCCCGTGGTGCGATTGACCGCACCCTCCATCCGTACACGCCGCGCAATCGATCGGCTCGCGCGCCGCGACGCCCCGGTCTGATCGATCGCCCGACAGCGGGACAAGGCCGACCGGGTTAATCTTACCCGTCCCGCAGGAGTCCGCATGCCGTCCGGATCCCCCCCCCTGGCTCGCCCGCTGCGTGCCGCTGCCGCCCCTGGCATCGGCCGCGCACGCCTGCGCGTCGCGGCACCGCGCTGCACACCCGCTGCCGCGGCGGGCGCGGACCTTGCCCTTGCCGGCACCAGCCCCGGTCGACCCCGCCTGCCCGATCGAGCGCTCCCGGAAACGCAGCCTCCCGCGGCGGTCGCGGTGCCTGTCCTCGCCGTCACCGGGATCGATCGCGCGTGCTCGAGGCTCGCGCCGCTGTCCGGCACGCTGGCCGATGCCCCCCCTGCGGTTCGAGTCCTCGTCGGCCCCGCTGCCGGTCGCGTCCGCTCGCGCCTCGCCACGCTCATGGCTGCACTGGCAGTCATGACCACCGCCTCGCCCGCGCTCGCTGGCGAGCCTGCCCCACGCGCCGACTGGCCCTCGCGCCCTTTCCGGCTGGTGGTGCCCTTCGCACCGGGCGGCAGCGTGGACGTGTTCGCACGCCTGGTCGGTGCCCGGCTCGCGGAGCTGATGGCACAACCGGTGATCATCGACAACCGCGGGGGCGCGGGCAGCATCCTCGGCATGGAGATCGTCGCGCGTGCACCGGCCGATGGCTACAATCTGCTGGTGCATTCGGCGGCCTTCACGACCGCGGCCGCCCTGCACCGGAAGCTCGCCTTCGACCCCGAGCGCGACCTGCTGCCGGTCGCGCTGCTCGGCGTGGGCTCCAACATCCTCGCGGTCCATGCAGACTCGCCGGTCAAGAGCCTGCAGGAACTGATCGCGCTCGCGCGCAGCCAGCCCGGTCGGCTCCACTATGGCTCGGGCGGCCCCGGCAGCAGTTCGCACCTGACGACCGAGCTGCTGCTGCGTGCCGGTCGCTTCGAGATGACCCACGTCCCGTACAAGGGACTGGGACCGGCGGTCACCGCGCTGCTGGGCAATCAGGTGCAGGTGCTGCTGGTCGGCATGCCCAACGTGATGCCCCACATCCGGGCCGGACGCCTGCGCGCGCTGGCCGTCTCCACCGAGAAGCGCTCGCCGTTCGCTCCCGACGTGCCCACCATCGCCGAGGCTGGCGTGGCGGGCTACGCCAGCGCGAACTGGTGGGGTCTGTGGGCGCCAGGCCGCACCCCGTCGACCCTCGTGCGTCGACTCAACTCGGAGATTGGCCGCATCCTGCAGTCGTCCGAACTGCGCGAACGGCTGGCGAGCGAGGGCGCCGAGCCGC
>JBIPNU010000282.1:0-4299 GCA_044370615.1 Burkholderiales bacterium | reverse complement strand
CGATCCCCGCGGTGCGACCGGACGTGTCGGTCATCCATGCGGCCGAGGTCGACGCGGCCGGCAACGCGCGCGTCTACGGCACGCCGTTCTGGGACCATCCCCTCACCCGCGCGGCGCGACGGGTGCTGGTGACCGCGGAGCGTCTGGTCCCCACCGGCCATCTCGCCCGCCAGCCGGAACTCACGCTGGTGCCGCACTTCATGGTCGAGGCGGTGGCGCTCGTCGATCGGGGCGCGTGGCCGGGCTCCTGCCACCCGCTCTATGGCGTGGACTATCCGGCACTTCAGGGGTGGCTGGACGATTCGCCGGGCGCGCTCGCGCGCCATCTCGATGCCGCGCCCGAGCGCGATGCCCGTGACTGACCCCGCGGCGCACACGGACGCGCCCACCGCGCCGACCGCGGCAGCTGCGAAGGCCGAGTTCGGTGCCGAGACCGGGGCCGAGCGCGAATCAGGGCGCGCCCCATCGCGCAAGGACGCGTCCGCCGCGGGGACGGGTGCCGGGTTCGGGGTCGAGCCTGGCACCGGGCGCGGGGTCGAGCCCGGTACCGGGCGCGAGGCGGGACACAGCCCATCGCGCGAGCACGGGTCCGACGCGGGGACGGGCGCGACATGGACCGACTTCTCGTGGAGGGTGATCCAGCTCGCGCGCTGCATCCGCGAGGACGAGGTCACCTTCAGCGGGGTCAACTCCTCGCTCGCGATGCTCGCGTGCCTGCTCGCGCAGCGTGCCTGTCCGTTCCGCTTCACCTACATCAACGTGGCCGGCGGGGTGGATCCGCACCCGGCGCGGGCACCGGTGTCGAGCAGCGATCCGGCCCTGTTCGAAGGCTCCCCCGCGATCTTCGCCAATGCCGACTTCTACGACCTGTGCCTGCGCGGCGGCATGGACCTGTGTTTCCTCGGCTGCGCGCAGGTCGACGCCACCGGGCGCACGAACGTCTCGCTGATCGGCCCGCGCGAGGCGCCGCGCGTACGCCTGCCCGGCGGCGGGGGCGCGGTGGTGATGCTGCCCACCGCACGTCGGGTGGTGACCTGGCGCACCGAACACAGCACCCGCTCGCTGGTCGAGCGGCTGGATTTCGTGACGGCCGCCGGTCGCATGGCCACGCTGGTCACGCCGCTGGCGGTGTTCCACCGCGACCCGGACGATCCGGCTTCGCGCTTCGCGCTCGCGCACCGGCGACCGGGCACGAGCCTCGAGGCGCTGCGCGCGCGTACCGGATTCGCGTTCGCAGCCGACACGGTGCTCGAGCCACCGCCCCCGTCCGACGCCGAGCGCGAGGCCCTCGCCGCGCTCGACCCCGAGGGACGCTTCGCTGCCGACCTGATGCGCTGACCGCGAACGCCGCGGCGCGCCGGCCGGCGCTGGTCCGGAACCCTCCACGCAAGGGCTGCCGGCGCGACCAGCCGTCGCCCGCGCGAGCGAAGAGACCCCGCTCGGCGACCCTGTCGGCGCGGGCTTGCGGGCGGCGCGAGGCCGGTCCTCGCGTCACCTCGGCATCGGTGGCGCGTCGTCGCCCGGGCGGTGCGCGCCGAACGCTCGCATCGCCGCGGCACTGGCGACCGGTCGACAGCCGCGGCCGGGAAACCCGAAAAAAAACGAGGCCGCTTTCGCGGCCCCGTCCGAGGCTCGACCTTCGCCTGTCGACGCTACTCGTCGCCGGCGAACGCCTCGTCGCGTTTCTTCCGGACCGCTGGCAGCACGATCACCAGCAGCGAGGCCGCAGCGAGGATGAGGAAGGTGAGGCTGATCGGTCGCGTGAAGAAGACCGTCGGATCGCCCCGCGAGATCAGCAACGCGCGTCGAAGGTTCTCCTCCATCAGCGGCCCGAGCACGAAGCCCAGCAGCATCGGGGCGGCCTCGCAGCCCAGCTTCATGAAGGTGTAGCCGATGATCCCGAAGAACGCCATCAGCAGCGGGTCCTGGATGCTGTTGTTCAGGCTGTAGGTGCCGATGCACATGAACATCAGGATCGCCGGGAACAGCAGGCGGTAGGGCACCTTCAGCAGTTGCACCCACATGCCGATCAGCGGCAGGTTGAGCACCACCAGCATCAGGTTGCCGATCCACATCGAGGCGATCAGGCCCCAGAAGAGATCCGGCCGGTTGGTCATCACCTGCGGACCGGGGGCGATGCCCTGGATCATCAGGGCGCCCAGCATCAGCGCCATCGTGCCCGAGCCGGGAATACCCAGCGTGAGCGTCGGGATGAACGCGGTCTGGGCGGCGGCGTTGTTCGCCGACTCGGGACCGGCCACCCCGCGGATGTCGCCCTTGCCGAACATCGACGAATCCTTGGCGACCTTCTTCTCCACCGCGTAGGCCGCGAACGCCGCCACCACCGGACCGGTGCCGGGCAGGGTCCCGAAGAACGCTCCCAGTCCCGTGCCGCGGACGATGGCACCGGCGGATTTCTTCACGTCTTCCCAGCGGGGCATCAGGCCTGACACCTTGTCGGTGAACACCTGACGCTGATCGTCCGGCGTCTCGAGGTTCTTGATGATCTCGCCCAGGCCGAAGAAGGCCATCGCGATCACCACGAAGCCGATGCCGTCCGACAGGCCAGGCAGGCCGAAGGTGAAGCGCGACATCCCCGAGTTCACGTCGGTGCCGATGATGCCGAACAGCAGGCCGACCAGGATCATGCCCAGCGCCTTGACCAGCGACCCCGAGGCCAGCACCGCCGAGGCGACCAGGCCGAAGACCATCAGCGAGAAGTACTCGGGCGCGCCGAACTTGAGCGCCATCTCGGCCAGCGGCGGGGCGGCCACCGCGATGATCAGCGTGCAGACCGTGCCGGCGAAGAACGAGCCGATGGCGGCGATCGCCAGCGCATGTCCGGCGCGACCGTCCTTGGCCATCGCGTGGCCATCGAGGCAGGTGACGATCGACGAGGACTCGCCGGGCAGGTTCACCAGCACCGCGGTCGTGGAGCCACCGTACTGCGAGCCGTAGTAGATGCCCGCGAGCATGATGAGCGCGCCTACCGGGGGCAGCGCGAAGGTGGTGGGCAGCAGCAGCGCGATGGCTGCCACCGGTCCGATGCCGGGCAGCACGCCGACCAGCGTGCCGAGCAGCACGCCGACGAAGCAGTAGAGCAGGTTCTCGAGGCTGACCGCCACCCCGAAGCCCATGATCAGGCTGCCGAAGACTTCACTCAGGAATTCCATGGTTCTCAGCTCCCGAAGGCGAGGCGGAACGGCGTGGTGATGGTGGCCCAGAAGTCAGACACCGCCTTGCCGAAGCTCTCCTCCCAGAACAGGTGGAAGGGAACCCCGAGTCCGTACTGGAACACGCCGACCGCGACCGAGACGAGCACCACGTACATGAGGATCAGCTCGATCGGCTTGAAGTTGCGCACCGATGCGCTGGCAAACACGATGAGCAGCGCCACCGCGAGCACCAGGCCGAAGTTGTCCACGACGACCGCGAACAGCACGACCGACAGCGGCATCAGGACCAGCGGGCCGAGTGCCCAGCGGGTCACGACCTCCTCGGGCTTGGGCTCGAGGAAGAAGGAGCGCCCGCCCACGATGGCGCCGAGGAAGGCCATCAGGTAGCCGAGGTAGGTCGGGAAGTAGCCCGGACCCATCCGCATCGCGCGGCCGAGCGGGTAGTCGCGCGCGATGTACACCGCGAGCAGCCCGAGGCCGAGGAACAGCAGGCCGGCCCAGAAATCCTGGCTGTGGGGCCGGAACTTGAAAGCTCCCATGTTGTGCTTCCTCCGTTACGAGATTGCGTGAACCTGCACCGGCCCCCGCCGCGGTGTGTCCCGCGGCTGCGGCGCCTTGATCCTCCGCCTCCGGCCCTCCGTGCAGCCCCCGGACCGATGTTCCCGGCGAGGAGGCTGCCCGCTGCTGGGCGCAGGAACCTCCGCCGCGCCAGCCCGGCCACTGGGGGTGGCCAAAATGCGAACCCGCGCAACGTTACCACAGGTCGTACGGGCCTCCGCTAGGGGGTCCGAGACCTTTCAATGTTGCACCGCACAAAGCGTGATCACACGCGCGTCTTTACGGTGACGCGCAGTATCCCCGCGCTGCCTTTCCCGAGCCTTTCGCCGGCTCGCCCGCCGGCGCCGGCATCCAGCGGGCAGGCGGCCCCGCCCGCCCGGTGCGAAGCGCCGGAATCTCCTTGCCCGGCGCGAGTTCGAGCCTGCCTGTCGACGGCACCACCCCGACGATCGGACTTCCCTGCGAGCGCCACCCGCGCGCGAGCACGAACATCACGCGCTCGGCCAGCAGGTAGCCGCCGGTGAGCCCGAGGTTCGCGCGCATGCGCGCCTCGTCGACCGCCAGG
>JBIPNU010000281.1:0-4301 GCA_044370615.1 Burkholderiales bacterium | reverse complement strand
GGTGCGCACCGGGCGCAGGGCGGCGTCCCCCTCCGGGGTGCTCGACGATCGCAGGGCCATCAGGACGCCGCCTCCGGTGCCTGCATCGAGCGCACCACCTCGGCCTTGAGCAACGTGTAGATGTGCTCGAAGTACGCCGCGTAGCGCGGGTCGCGCGTGCTCGCCATCGACCGCGGCTTGGGCAGGTCGATCGCGACCTCGGCCGCGACCCGCCCGGGGCGCGCGCTCAGCACGTAGACCGTGTCGGCGAGCAGCACGGCCTCCTCGATCGAGTGGGTGATCAGCATCACGGTCTTGCCGGTACGCGCGACCATCGCGGCGAGCTGTTCCTGCAGCACGAGCCGGGTCTGTGCGTCGAGCGCGCCGAACGGCTCGTCGAGCAGCAGCACGTCGGGGTCCATGACCAGCGCGCGCGCCATGCCTACCCGCTGGCGCATGCCGCCTGACAACTGGCGCGGGTACTTGCGCTCGAAGCCGGCGAGATCGACGCTGCGCAGCGCCTCGTGCGCCTTCTCCCGGCGCTGCGCGGCGGGCATGCCCGACATCTCCAGCCCGAAGGCGACGTTCTCCTCGACGGTGCGCCACGGGAACAGGTTGAAGGACTGCCAGACGGTCGCCATGCGCGGCGGGCGGTCGAGTGGGGTGCCGTCGGGGGCGTGGAAGGACAGCCGGCCGCGGCTGGGCGCCATGAAGCCGCGGGTGATCTGCATCATCGTGCTCTTCCCGCAGCCGCTGGGACCGATGATCGCGGTGACCTGTCCGGCGGCAAGCCGACAGTCCAGGCCCTCCAGGGCGAGCACGGTGGACCCGTCGGCCTCGTAGACGAGGCTCACGTCCTCCAGCCGGATCTCCGGACTGCCCATCGCGCGCCGCTCGCCGGTCAGGCGGTCAGCGGGTTCTTCTCGCGCAGCCGGTTGTAGGCCTCCTGCGCCGCGCCCAGCTCGAACACCTGCTCGCGGGAGACCTTGCCGCTCACGAGTTTCATCGTCTGCTGCCAGAAGTTCGCCTGGAACAGCGCGGAGTCGATGTTGGGCAGGCCGTTTTCGGTAAACCAGGTCCAGCGCGGCGCGGCGGCGACGATCAGCGGCTCGGGGACCTTGGTGAAGCTGGAGATGATCTTGACGACCTCGGGGTCGCGCGCCTGGGCGGCGTTGTTGAACAGCCGCGCGGCGTGCAGGTGGACCATGCAGAAGCGGGTGGCGAGCGAGCGGTCCTTGCCGAGCAGCTTCGAGGGCGCCGCGAAGCAGGCGAGCTGGGTCGCGGGTTCGATGTCCGACCCGGGGAAGGCGATGCGCCCGGTGTTGTTCTTCTCGGCGAGGAAGGCGAGCGGGACCGGGATGTTGGCCGCGTCGACCTGGCCGGCGCCCAGCGCGCGCACGAGGTCGGGATAGGCGAGGCCGGTCACCCAGTTCACGTCGGCGAGCGGATTGAGGCCGGCCTTCTGCACGCCGCGGCCGAGCAGGAACTGGTCGATGCCGCCGGGCGCCTGGAGGCCCAGTCGCTGCCCCTTGAGCAGGTCCATGCGCTCCGGGGTGGTGAGTCCGGCGGCGTGCAGCTTGTTGCTGACCACGATGGTCATCGAGCCCGAACCGGGCCGCTCCGAGCCGCGGTCGAGCATGAACTTGAACGGTGCGCCGCGGGCGATGGTGTTGAAGATGCCGGCGTTGCAGGTGGCGACCGTGAAGTCCAGCTCGCCGGCGACCAGGGCGGGGACCGCGAGCGCGCCGTCGGTGAAATAGCGGTACTCGGCCTCGATGTTCATCCGGTCCCAGAATCCGCGAGCCTGCGCGATGAACAGCGGTCCGGAGGAGATCAGCGGCACCACGCCGATGCGGATCTTCGCTCGCGGCTGCTGGGCCAGCACGTTCACGTAGGGCGCGCCGAGCACTGCGGCCGCGCCGGCCGCGGCCAGCGCGCGGCGACGGCTGCGGTTGGCGGGACGGGGCGAGATCGCGGCAGCAGGCGTGCGCATCGGAGGCTTCCTCTCGGGGATCGACAGTATGCGGTGAGTATACTTTCCCCTGCCGCGCGCGTCGCCGGTGCGCCGCGCCCCCCTTTCCGGAGACTCCCATGCCAGCCCACACGCGTCCGCACCAGGTCTCGCCGACCAACCCCGACCTCCACGAGATCCAGACCCAGCCCGAGCGGCGGCCGGACATGCCCTATGCCCCGGCCATGCGCGTGGTCGGCGGCGCCGACCTGCTCTACGTGTCCGGCGCCACGCCCTCGCCGCTGTATCACCGCCACCCGCACGACCTGCAGGAGCACGACCACCCGGTCTCGATCCGGGAGCAGACGCGGCGGGCGATGGAGAACATCCGTGGCATCCTCGAGCACGAGGGGCTGCGCTGGACCGATGTGGTCAAGGTCACCAAGTACCTGACCGACATGCGCGACATGGACGGGCTGGTCGCGGTGATGGCCGAGTATTTCGGCGACTGGACGCCGGCCAGCACCACGGTGTGCGTGAACCAGCTCTCCACGCCGGGCGCGCGCGTGGAGATCGAGATGGTGGTGGCCTACCCGAAGCGCTGACGCGCGAAGGGCGGCCTGGCCGACCGGTCATGGGGGGGCGCGTCGGGGTCGTCGTGCCCGGCCTTGCGCCGGGGCGGGTCGCGGCATCGCCGATCTCGTCGCTGCAGGCTCGTCAGGCCCTGCGCGACCCGCCATCCTCAGGCCTGTTCACGGGTGCAGGGCTTGCCGCGAGCCCTGAAGGTGGTCGGCGCGATGGTCCCCTCTCGCCCATCGAGCGGGCGGCCGACCTCGGCGCCCGGCGGGCGAGTGGGGCAAGCGGCGAACTGCACTCGCGCGGCACCGGCGCGCGAGCGCCGGGGAGCCGCCGACGTCCCGAGTGCCGCGCGGCAGGGGCCGGCAGGAGGGGGACGGTCGTCCCGACCGTCCCCCTCCTGCGGAGGCGGGCGTTTCTCAGGCAGCGTCGCGCCAGAGATCGAGCGAGAACAGCTCGCGCTTGAGCACCAGTTCGCGCGGCAGCCGCGACTTCAGCTGTTCGAACAGCTCGCCGTGCTGCTCGAGTTCCCGCCGCCAGAGATCGGCGTCGATGCGGGTCAGGCGCTCGAAGCGCTCGCGGTCGATGTCGAGGCCCCGGAAGTCCATGTCCTCGAAGCGCGGGATCCAGCCCAGGGCCGTCTCCGTGGCGCCCGCGCGACCCTGGGTGCGCTCGACGATCCACTTGAGCACGCGCATGTTCTCGCCGAAGCCAGGCCACATGAAGCCGCCCTTCTCGTCGCGCAGGAACCAGTTCACGCAGTAGATGCGCGGGGCCTGGTCCACGGTGTGGCCGATGCGCAGCCAGTGGTTGAAGTAGTCGCCGAAGTGGTAGCCGCAGAAGGGCAGCATCGCGAACGGATCGCGACGCACCACGCCGACCTTGCCGGTCGCCGCCGCGGTGGTCTCGGAGCCCATCGTCGCGGCCATGTACACGCCGTAGTTCCAGTTGAAGCCTTCGGCGACGAGCGGAACGGTGTCGTTGCGCCGACCGCCGAACACGAACGCGCTGATCGGCACGCCATTCGGGTTGTCCCACTCCGGGTCGAGCGAGGCGCAGCGGGTCGCCGCCACGGTGAAGCGCGAGTTCGGATGGGCGGCCAGGCGGCCGCAGTCCGGCGTCCAGGGCTTGCCCTGCCAGTCGATCAGTTCGGCCGGCGGGGTCCTGGTCATGCCCTCCCACCAGACGTCCCCGTCCGGCGTGAGCGCGACGTTGGTGAAGATGGTGTCGGCGTCGAGCATCGCCAGCGCGGTGGCGTTGGTGTCCGGTCCCGTGCCCGGGGCCACCCCGAAGTAGCCCGCCTCGGGATTGATCGCGTAGAGCCGGCCGTCGGCGCCGGGCTTGATCCAGGCGATGTCCTCGCCGACGGTGGTGATCTTCCAGCCCTCCATGGCCGCCGGGGGCACGAGCATCGCCAGGTTGGTCTTGCCGCAGGCGCTGGGGAAGGCGGCGGCCACGTAGCTCTTCTCGCCGGCGGGGGAGGTCACGCCGAGGATCAGCATGTGCTCGGCCAGCCATCCCTGCTCGCGCGCCATGATCGATGCGATCCGCAGCGCGAAACATTTCTTGCCGAGCAGCGCATTGCCGCCGTAGCCGCTGCCGAACGACCAGATCGACTTCTCCTCCGGGTAGTGCACGATGTACTTGTGCTCGCGGTTGCTGGGCCAGGCAATGTCCTTCTGGCCGGGCTCGAGCGGCATGCCGACCGAGTGGATGCAGGGGACGAACTCGCCGTCCTCGCCCAGCACGTCGTAGACCGGCGCGCCCATGCGGGTCATGATGCGCATCGACACCA
>JBIPNU010000280.1:0-4307 GCA_044370615.1 Burkholderiales bacterium | reverse complement strand
GTTCGTCTTTCATGACACCGATACTATACAGTATCGGTGTACTGATAAAGTCTTTCGCTGTTGATATCCCGCGAATGACGTCAGCGGTATTGCCGAATCCGGCAATCATCCGGCCCCGGTCGCCCGGCGAGTCCGGACCGGCGTGGCTTCGCAGCGTCGCCAGAGGACAGTGTGCGGGTGGCGTGGCTCAGGAGATGATCCTGGGCGGCCAATGCCTGAAAACCCGGTCGTCGCGATACGGCGGCCCCGCGGCATATCGCCGCGGATCGGGCGGACCCGTGGGCCGTGCCAAAGCCGTGCCTCGCAGGATCCGCGGGCATCCCTTCGAATGCGGGGCGATCGTGATCGTCGGCCAGGGCCGCATCGGTCCCCCGCTCGGCCCGCGGCTGCCCGGCGTGTCCCCGACGGTGGACGCGAGCGCGATGGATCCGCCCGCTGACGAGGTCGACCGGACCGACGCCGCTCGGTCGGGGGCGATCTCGATCGGGACGCGCGTGCCGCGGGCTCGGCTTGTCGAACCCTGGCGGCACGGGGCGCCGGGAGGCGCGCGTGCGGCTGGAGTCGCGTCAGTCCGCCCGCACGCCCGCCGCCTTGATCACCGCGGCCCACTTCGGGATCTCGGCCTCGATCAGCGCGCGGAACTCGTCGGGGCCGGCCGCGTTGACGTCCACGCCCGAGTTGCCGAGGCGCCGGATGACCTCGGCTTGCGCGAGGGTGTCCAGCGTGGCCTTGACGAGCGTGGCCACCACGGGCGCGGGGATACCGGCCGGGCCCACGACCCCGTACCAGGCCACGGCGGCATAGCCGGGCAGCCCGGCCTCGGCGACCGTCGGCACGTCGGGCAGCGTCGGGATGCGGGAGGGCGAGGTCACGCCCAGCGCGCGCAGGCGCGCGGCCTTGATCATCGGGATGGCCGAGGACACGCTCGCGAACTGGATGTCGGTCTCGCCCGAGATCAGCGCCGAGAGCGCCTCGGCCGCGCCCTTGAACGGCACGTGCACCGTCTTCACCCCGGCCATCGTGTTGAACAGCTCGGAGGAGAGGTGCACCGAGGTGCCGGCGCCGGAGGTGCTGTAGTTGAGCACGCCGGGCCGTGCCTTCGCGAGTGCGACGAGTTCCTTCACCGACCTGGCTGGCACCCGCGGGTTGACGACCAGCACGTTGGGGCTGTCGCCGATGCGCGCGATGACGGTGAAGCTGTTGAGCGGGTGGTAGGCGAGCTTGGAGTACAGGCTGTGGTTGATGGCCTGGGTGCCGATGGTGGCCAGAAGGATCGTGTAGCCGTCCGGCGTGCTGCGTGCCGTCTGCTCGGCCGCGATGTTGCCGCCAGCCCCGGGCCGGTTGTCCATCACCATCGGCTGGCCCAGGCGCTCGCGCCAGGTCGGCTCCATCGCTCGCGCGATCACGTCGGCCGCGCTGCCGACCGTGAACGGGATCAGCACGCGCACCGGGCGCGAGGGGTAGGGCTGCGCGGCCGCCGGGGCGGCCGCCAGGATGACGAGCAGGGCGGCGAGGCCGCGCGGCGCAGCGGGCATGCGATGTCTCCCCCGGTGTGACCCTGCCTCGAGGTACCGATCGGGCATCGGTGCCGCGGCGGTCGCCTGCGTGGGCGCAGATCAGCATGAACTCTCGCCCGAACGGGCTTCGGGCGCAAGACGGGGCGTGCCTGCTGCGCGCGCGGGCGGGCCGGGGACCGCAGGTGGTGCGCCGTCCTTGAACCGCGCCCGGACAGCCAGTAGAGTCGCGCTTCCATGACGCCCTTCGAACTGCTCGAACCGCGCACGCTGCGCGAAGCCGCCGCCCTGCTCGAGGCCGGCGGGGACTCCGCCCGGCCTGTCGGTGGGGGCGTGGCTGTGATGCTGATGATGAAGATGGGCGTGCTTCGTCCTGCGCGGCTGGTGAGCCTCGCGGCAGTCGAGCCACGCTACGCCGAGATCGCGCTCGATGACGCAGGCCACCTGCGGCTGGGCGCGCTCGCGACGCTGCGCGCGATCGAGCGCTCGCCGCTGGTGCAGGCGCAGGTGCCGGTACTTGCGCGCGCGATGCGTCGGCTATCGAACGTGCGCGTGCGCAACGTCGCCACGCTCGGCGGCCATCTCGCGCACGCCGATCCGCACATGGACCTGCCGCCGGTGCTGGTCGCCCTGGGCGCGCAGGTCCGGGTCGTCGGGCCCGGCGGCGAGCGCCTGTTGCCGCTCGCCGGCTTCCACACCGGCTACCTCGAGACCGTGCTCGGTCGCGGCGAGCTGATCGCCGAGGTGATCTGCCCGGTCCAGGGCGCTCGCCGCGCGACCTACCTGAAGTGCACCACGCGCGCCGCCGATGACTGGCCCGCGCTCGGGCTTGCCGCGGTGCTGTCGGTCGACGGCGACACGATTCGCGAGGCCTGCCTCGTGGCGAGCGCGGCCACCGACGTGCCCACCCGGCTTGCGCAGGCCGAGGCCGTGCTGCTCGGTGCCCGGCCCGATGACGCGCGGCTCGCCCGCGCGGGCGAGGCGGCTGCCGCCGAGACGACGCTGATCGGTGACGAGCACGGGTCGGCTGCCTACAAGCGCGAGTTGCTGCAAGTCTGCGTCGGCCGCGCGGTGCGCGCAGCGCTCGCGGGCGCCTGATCCCGCGCGGCCCCTCCCGGATTCCCTCCGCTCTTCCGGAACCCCACCCTCCCATGAATGCCCCCCACGGAGCCGTCGGCCAGTCGGTCCGCCGCCTCGAAGGACGCGCCAAGGTCACCGGGCGCGCGCCTTATGTGCACACCCTGCGGCTGCCCGGCATGCTGCACGCGAAGGTGTTCCGCAGCACGGTGGCGCATGCGCGCATCCGTTCGGTGGACGCCGCCGCCGCGCGCGCGCTGCCGGGCGTGCACCGTGTGCTGATCGGCGAGGACATCCGGGCGGTGATGCCCGACCCGCACTACGGGCCTGCCTTCCACGACCAGCCGGTGCTCGCGCTGGACAAGGTGCGCTACTTCGGCGAACCGGTCGCGCTGGTGCTGGCCGAGGATCCGCACGTGGCCGAGGAGGCCGCCGCGCTGATCGTGGCCGACTACGAGGAACTGACCCCGGTCTACGACGAAGTCGAGGCGATGGACTCGAAGGCCGTCGTGCACGAGGTGCTCAGGCCGGCCGGCACCTTCCCCGATCTCAAGCACCTGCAGGGCAAGCGCGACACCAACATCGCGCTCGACTACTCGCTGCGACGCGGCGACCCCGACGCGGCCTTCGCCGCGGCCGACCACGTGTTCGAGCATCGCTTCCGTACCCAGCAGGTGCTGCACCTGCCGCTCGAGCCCTTCGTCTCCGCTGCTGTTCCCGGCGAAGGCACGCTCACGATCCACACCGCCTCGCAGAGCCCCTCGTTCGTTCGCATCGAGATCGCGCGCCTGCTCGGCTGGCCCGAGAACCGGGTGCGTGTCCAGGTGCCCTACCTCGGAGGCGGCTTCGGCGCGAAGCTGTACATCAAGGTCGAGGCGTTGGCCGCGGCGGCTGCGCTGATTGTCGGACGCCCGGTGAAGATCGCGCTCACGATGGAGGAGCAGTTCTTCACGCTCACCAAGCATGCGGCTACCCTGCGCATCCGCAGCGCGGTCACCCGCGAGGGGCGCATCACCGCGCGCGAGTGCGAGGTCTGGTGGAATGGCGGCGCCTACGCCGACATCGGGCCGCGCATCACCCAGAAGTCCGGCTTCACGGCGCCCGGCCCCTACGACATCGAGAATGTGCGCATCGATTCGTACGCCCTCTACACCAACCTGCCGCCTGCTGGCGCGCTGCGCGGCTTCGGCATTCCCCAGCTGGTGTGGGCCTACGAGAGTCACACCGACATGATCGCGCGCGAACTGGGCATCGATCCGGTCGAGATACGCCGTCGCAACGTGCTGCGCGAGGGTCGGCCGCAGGCTACCGGCACGCTGATGCGCGATGCCGCCATCGAGCAGGTGCTCGAGCGCACCGCGCAGCGCATGAACTGGAGCGCCCCGTTCGATCGCGGCAGCGGCAGCGTGCGCCGCGGGCGCGGCATCGCCATCGGCTTCAAGGCGAGCGTGTCGCCGACCACCTCGGTGGCGATCGTCAACATCTACGCCGACGGCAGTTGCGCCCTCTACTGCAGCACGGTGGACATGGGGCAGGGCTCGGATACCGCGATGGCGCAGATCGTCGCCGAGGTCCTCGGCATCGACATCGAGCGCATCACCGTCGTGCACCCGGACACCGATGTCACGCCCTACGACATGGCGACCCTGGGCTCGCGATCCACCTTCCACATGGGCAACGCGGTGCGTGCGGCCGCCGAGGACGCACGCGGCAAGC
>JBIPNU010000279.1:0-4308 GCA_044370615.1 Burkholderiales bacterium | reverse complement strand
CTACGTGCACCTGCCCTGGTGCCTGCGCAAGTGCCCGTACTGCGACTTCAATTCGCACGAGGCGCGCGAGGAGATCCCGCAGCGCCGCTACGTCGATGCGCTGGTGGCCGATCTCGAGGCAGCCCTGCCCCTCGTCTGGGGACGGCGGGTGCACAGCGTGTTCCTCGGTGGGGGCACGCCCAGCCTGTTCGAACCCGAACGGATCGCCGACCTGCTCGATGCGATCCGCGCGCGTGTCCCGCTTGCCGCGGAGGTCGAGATCACCATGGAGGCCAACCCCGGGACCTTCGAGGCCGGACGTTTCCGTGGTTTCGGCGAGGCTGGCGTCAATCGGTTGTCGATCGGCGTGCAGTCCTTCGACGACGCGCGCCTGGCCGCGCTGGGACGCGTGCACGGCGGGGGCGAGGCGCGAGCCGCGGTGCGCGCGGCACTGGACCTGTTCGCGCGCGTGAACGTCGACCTGATGTACGCGCTGCCGGGGCAGGATGCGCTCGCCGCCGCGCGCGACGTGTCGATCGCGCTGGACCTCGGCGTGCGTCACCTGAGCGCCTACCAGCTCACGCTCGAGCCCAACACCGTGTTCCACCTGCGTCCGCCCGTGTTGCCCGACGAGGCGCAGGCCGCGTGCATCGAGGAGGCCGTGCACGGGGCGCTGGCCGCCGGCGGCCTGGCCCGCTACGAGGTCTCGGCCTTCGCCGTGCCGGGCGAGGAGGCTCGTCACAACCTGAACTACTGGACCTTCGGCGATTACCTGGGCATCGGCGCCGGGGCGCATGGAAAGCTCTCGTTGCCCGACCGCCTCTTCCGGCAGGTGCGCCACCGCCAGCCGCGCCAGTACATGGAATCGGCGCTGTCGGGCGATGCCCGGGCGAGCGAGAAGGACATCCCGGCGCAGCGCCTGCCCTTCGAATTCATGCTCAATGCGTTGAGGCTCGAGCAGGGTGTGCCGCCCGCGATGTTCGAGGAGCGTACCGGACTGGGCCTGTCCGCGATCGCGCGTGCGCTGGCCGAGGCGCTCGACCGGGGGCTGCTCGACCCCGACCCGCGGGTGCTGCGCGCGAGCGAACTGGGCTTCCGGTTCCTCAACGATCTGGTCGAGCTTTTCCTGCCCGAGGAGGACCCGCCCGTCGCGGGGACGGACATCCCTCCGGCCATCGAGCAGCCGCGCTCCCGGCGGGATGCGTCGCGCGAGGGCGGGGATACCGTGTCCGGTTCGCCGCCCGGCTCGCGCGCGTCCCGGGGGGGCGCGTGACGCCCGCCATCATTGCGGCGCGGCGTGCGGGCGTCGCGCACGAGGTGCTGGCCTACCGCCACGATCCTGCGGTCGCGGCCTACGGCCTGGAGGCTGCGCACGCGCTCGGTCTCGAGCCGGGATCGGTCTACAAGACCCTGGTGGTCGAGTCGGGTCCGAGGGCGTGGGCGCTCGGGCTCGTCGCGGTCGATGCGCAACTCGACCTGAAGGCGATGGCGACCGCGCTGGGCGTGCGCCGCGTGGACATGGCCGATCCGCAGGTCGCCGAGCGGCTCACCGGCTACGTGGTCGGCGGCATCAGTCCGCTCGGGCAGCGACGCCGCCTGCCGACGGTGATCGACGAGCGGGTGATGCTGCTGCCGCGCGTGCACGTGAGTGCCGGGCGTCGCGGACTGGAGATTGCGCTCGCCCCGGCTGACCTGGTCGCGGCCACGGGTGCCACCCTGGCGACCCTCGCTCGGGCAAGCGGGTAAACTGCCCGATGCTGCCCGGGCGTTGCAGGCGGTCGCGCGCGCGGGTCCAGTGATCGACACCACGACACCAGGAGGGGACAGCATGATCTACGAGATGCGCACCTACGACATCAAGCCGGGTTCTCAGGCCGAGGTCGAGCGCCGCTTCGGCGAGGCCTACGAGAAGCGGCGGCGCTTCTCGGAACTGGCGGCGTTCTTCCACACCGAGATCGGACCGCTCAACCAGATCATCCACATCTGGCCCTACGCCGATCTCGCCGAGCGCGATCGCATCCGCGCCGCCGCGGTGGCCGACAAGACCTGGCCGCCGGACATCAAGGACTTCATCGTCGCGATGCGCAGCGAGATCTTCATTCCGTGTCCGTTCTCGCCCGAACTCAAGCCCGGCCGCTATGGACCGGTGTTCGAGATGCGCACCTACACCTACCCGGCCGGCAAGCTCGGCCTGCTGATGGACAACTGGGAGCGCGCGCTGCCCGAGCGCACGAAGATGTCCCCATGTCTCGCGACCTGGTACTCGGAACTGGGCGGTCTCAACCGCTTCATGCACCTGTGGCCCTACGCGACCATGAACGATCGCATGGACACGCGCAATCGCGCGGTGGCGGCGGGCAACTGGCCTCCGAGCGTCCTTGCCAAGAAGGAAGGCCGTGATGCGGTGGCCTACCTCGCGCAGGAGAACAAGATCGTCATGCCGTCGAGCTTCTCGCCGGTGCAGTGACGCGTGTCGTGTGGCCTGTCGGGCGGGCGCCGGTCCGCACGACCGGGCTCGCACGACCGGACCCGCACGACCGGACCCGCACGACCGGACCCGCACGACCGGACCCGCACGACCGGACCCGAGCGACAGGGCCCGCAGGACGGCGCCGGCGCGATGACTCCCGCCGGTGCGGTCTCGCGATGCGGTCGGACGGGCTGCGGGGTTCAGGTGGCCCCGATTCGTCCGGCCAGGGCCGTGTTCGATTCGCGCCAGCCTCGTTCGGGCCCGCGCGGGCGAGGTCGTCGACCTCCAGCGCGGGCCGAGCGCCCGTCGTGGCTGGCCGTGGACATCGGGGCCGGCTCGGTCATCGTCGTGCCGACGTCCCCGCGTGCCCGCTCAGCGTCGGCGGAACAGCAGGTCGAACACCGCGTGGCCCAGCCTCAGGCCGCGCTGCTCGAAGCGGCTGAGCGGCCGGTGCTCCGGTCGCGGCGAGTAGCCACTGCCTGCGGCGTTGACGAGTCGGGGTTCGGCGCCGAGTACGTCGAGGATCTCGCGTGCGTAGTCCTCCCAGTCGGTGGCCACGTGAAGGTAGCCGCCGGGTGCAATCCGCGAGGCGAGCAGTGCGACGAACCCGGGCTGCAGCAGCCTGCGCTTGTGATGGCGCTTCTTGTGCCAGGGGTCGGGGAAGAAGACGTGCACGCCGGCGAGCGATGCGGGCTCGACCATCCCGCGCATCACGTCCACGGCGTCGTGCTGGACCACGCGCACGTTGGTCAGCCCGAGGCGTCCCACCTTGTCGAGCAGGCTCCCCACGCCGGGGCTGTGGACCTCGACGCCCAGGTAGTCGATCTCCGGGTGGGCGGCGGCGATCTGCGCGGTGACCTCGCCCATGCCGAAGCCGATCTCCACCACTCGCGGCGCACGGCGCCCGAAGACACGATCGAAGTCGACCGGGGCAGGGGAGTAGGGCAGCCCGAGTTCGGGCAGCAGGGTGTCGAGCGCACGCTGCTGGGCGCGCGTGATGCGGCCCTGGCGCAGCACGAAACTGCGGATGGCTCGCCGGGGGGGCTCGGTCCCGCCTGCGACCGCAGGGTCGGCCGCTGTGTCCGGCCCGCCTTCGGGAGCGGTGTCCGCGGTGCTCACGGCGTGGTGTCCGGCCGCGAGCACGGGTGCAGGGCGCTCACGCAGCCTTGCCCGCCGTCGGTGCGATGGTGCCGCCCACCGGGGAACTCGGTGCGGCGCTGTAGGTCTTCTTCGGCATGCGTCCGGCGAGATACGCCTCTCGTCCGGCCTCCACGCCCTTGCGCATGGCCGAGGCCATCAGCACCGGGGATCGGGCTGCCGCGATCGCGGTGTTCATCAGCACCCCGTCGCAGCCCAGTTCCATCGCGATGGCCGCGTCCGAGGCCGTGCCCACTCCCGCGTCGACGATCACCGGCACCTTCGCGTTGCCGATGATGATCTGCAGGTTCCACGGGTTGAGGATGCCCATGCCCGAGCCGATCAGGCTGGCCAGCGGCATCACCGCCACGCAGCCCGCCTCCTCGAGCTGCCGGGCGAGGATCGGGTCGTCGCTGCAGTAGACCATCACCTGGAAGCCTTCGCGCACGAGCGTCTCGGCGGCCTTGAGCGTCTCGGGCATGTTCGGGTAGAGCGTGTGCGGATCGCCGAGCACTTCGAGCTTGCACAGGTCGTGGCCGTCGAGCAGTTCGCGCGCGAGCCGCAGCGTGCGCACCGCATCGTCGGCGCTGTAGCAGCCGGCGGTGTTGGGCAGGATCGTGAAGCGCGACGGTGGCAGCACTTCGAGCAGGCTGGGTTCGCCGCGGTTCTGCCCGATGTTGGTGCGCCGGATGGCCACGGTCACGACCTCGGCTCCGCTCGCC
>JBIPNU010000278.1:0-4320 GCA_044370615.1 Burkholderiales bacterium | reverse complement strand
GGACAGGGTCTCGCGCAGCGACGTCTCGTCGAAACCGTCCAGTTCGCCCTCGAGCGCGGCGACCTGGGTCGCCAGCGCCTGGTGGTCCCGGGCGGCGGCCGCGAGCGCGGCGGCCGTCTCGGCGATGCGCTGCTGCAGCGATTCGGCCCTGAAGCCCGCCTGCTGCGCGCGCTGCATCGCCGCCTGGGCGGAGTGGCGCGCCTCGGACAGCCGCGACTGCGCGGATCCGGCCTCCGAGCGGGTCGCGGCCAGCTGCGCACCGATGGCCTGCAGTTCCTCGCCGAAGCGCGCGAGATTGCCGTCGAGCGTCTGCATCCGGGCGGTCTCGGCCTGCTGCTCGGCCTCGAGCTCGGCGCGCTCGCGCGTGATCTGCGCGAGTCGCTGCTCCACCCGGTTGGCCTGCTCGCTCAGGCGCACCAGTTCGACCTGACGGCCGTGCTGGCGCTGACGCAGCTCGTCGGCCTGGCTGCGCCGCGCGCGCAGCGCGTCGCGCGAACTCGTCACCCGCGACTGCGCGTCGGCCAGGCGCTGACGTGCGGCGGCGAGCGCGGCCTGCAGGTCGGTCTCCTGCGCGAGCAGCGTTTCGATCTCGCGCTGACGCGCGAGCACGCCGTGCACCTCGGAGTCGGGCGAGTAGTAGATGACGCTCGAGCGGGTGAGCAGGTGGCCTTCCTGCGTGACCAGCAGGCTCCCGGCCGGCAGGCGCTCGCGCAGGCGCATGCCGTCGGCGAGGCTGGGCGCGGTGTAGACCTGCGCGAGCCAGTCCGCGATCACCGGCTCGGTGCGCGGATCGTCGCAGGTGACCAGGGTGCGCAGCGGGCGCCCGAGCACGCCGAGCGAACCGGTGGTCGCCACGCCGGCGCCCAGCTCGTAGACCGCAGCCTTGGCACCGGGCATGTCGGCGAGCCAGTGCGAGTCGGCCTCGATGCGCTCCACCGCGAAGGCGTTCAGCCGCTCGCGCAGCACCGCCTCCAGCGCGTTCTCCCACCCCTGCTCGATGCGCAGGCCCTGCCAGAGGCGCCGCGCGCTGGCGAGCCCGTGCCGGGCGGCCCAGTCGCGCGTGGACTGCTCGTTGGCAATGCGCCGCTGCAGCTGCTCGAGCGCATCGCGCCGCGCCTGCGCCTGGGTGAGCGCGCGGTTGGCCTGCTCGACTGCCTGCTGCGCCTCGCGCGAGGCCACCTCGCCGCCCGAAAGCGCCTGCTCGTCGAGCCTGACCGCGCCCATCGTCTCGGCGAGCGAGGTGCCGAGCGCGTCGAGTTCACGCTGGAGCGCGCCCAGCGCGTCGCGGTCGGGCGCGGCAAGCCCGTCGCGCTCGCGGGCCAGACGCTCGAGCCGCTGGGTCAGCTGCTCGATCTGCCGCAGGCAGGACTCGCGCCGCGTCTCCTCGACCTGCCAGAGCTGTTCGGATTGCGCCAGCGCGCGCTCGGCCTCCCGCACCCGGCCCTGGGCCTCGCGCGCGGCTGTCTCCACCTCGGGCAGCCGGGTGGACTCGTGATCGGCCTGGGCCCGCGCCGTATCCGCCGCACGGGCGGCGACCGCCGATTCGTCCTCGAGCTGGGCGCAACCGGCTTGCAGCGCCTCGACCTGCCCGCCGGCCGCAGCCTGCCGCTCGCGGGCCTGGCCGAGTTGCACCTCGACCCGACCGCGGGTGTCGCGCAGGTGCGCGAGCTCCTGCTCGAGCCGCGCCACGCCCGCGTTGGCCTCGTACAACTCGCCCTGCGCCACCCGCGAGGCGTCGTTCGCCTGCTGCAGCTGGTCGCGCGCCTGCACCAGGCGCAGTTCGATCTCGCGCAGCCGCGCGGTCTCGGCCTCGAGTTCCAGCCCCGCGCGCTCCACGTCCCGCGCGTGCCGCTCGCGCTGCGCGGCCGCCTCGGCGCGCCTCAGGAACCAGAGCAGGTTCTGGGTGGCGGCCAGCTCGGCGCTGCGCTGCTGGTGCACCGCGGCCACCTCGGCCTGGGACTGCAGTCGCTCGATCTGGCGTCCGAGCTCGATCCGGATGTCCTCGACCCGCGAGAGATTGAGCCGGGCGTCGGACAGCCGGTTCTCGGTCTCCCGGCGTCGCTCGCGGTAGCGCGACACGCCGGCGGCCTCCTCGAGGTACACCCGCAACTCCTCGGGGCGCGCGTCGATGATGCGCGAGATCATCCCCTGCTCGATGATCGCGTAGCCGCGGCCGCCCAGCCCGGTGCCAAGGAACACGTCGGCGACGTCGCGCCGGCGCACGTGCTGGTTGTTGATGTAGTAGGACGAGTCACCGTTGCGCTCGAGCACGCGGCGGATCGACAGTTCGGCGTAGGACGCCCACTGGCCCGCGGCCTTGCCCAGCGAGTTGTCGAAGACCAGCTCGACGCTGGCGCGGTTCGCCGGCTTGCGCGTCGCCGATCCCGAGAAGATCACGTCCTGCATCGTCTCGCCGCGCAACTGGCGCGCCGAGGTCTCGCCCAGCACCCAGCGGGTGGCGTCGATCACGTTCGACTTTCCGCAACCATTGGGGCCCACCACGCCGACGATCTGGCCAGGCAGGCGGATGACGGTGGGGTCGACGAAGGACTTGAAGCCCGAGATGCGGATTTCGGTAAGGCGCACGTGGTGTCCGGCAGGGTGACGAGAGGGGAGCGAAGCACCGGAGGGCACGCGCGGCACGAGTCCCCGGAACATCGACGCGCGAGTGTAGCCGAACCGTCAGCGACCTCGCCGGACGAGCCCCGCGCGAGCCGCTTGACCGCCTGCGGGTCGCGCAGGACACTTGTGAAGAACCGGTTGCAAGTCTTTATGCCGGCACGCTTTTCGGTGGCGCCTGCGGGTTTCGCCCCGCGCGTGATGCCGTGCCTGCGCTCCCTGGAGGAACCCACCCCATGCCGATCGAAGCCCTCGACCACTACAACCTCTGCACCGCCGATCTCGATCGCTCGCGGCGCTTCTACGAGGAGGTGGTCGGCCTGCGCGATGGCGAGCGCCCGCCGTTCGCCCGGCCCGGCGCCTGGATGTATCTCGGGGATCATCCGATCCTGCACATCTCCACCTCGCGGGCACCGACGACCGCCAAGGCCGACGCCTTCGATCACGTGGCCTTCCGCGCGAGCGGGCTCGCGCTGATGCGTGAACGCCTGGCCGCCCGGCAGATCCGGTTCCAGGAGTTCTCGGTGCCCGACCGGGAACTCGTGCAGATCTTCTTTCGCGATCCGGACGGAGCGGAGATCGAACTCCTCTTCTCCGGCGAGGAGGCGCGCGCGGCGATCGCCGCCGGCATGCGCGCCGACGCGACGGTCGGTCGCAGCACCTGACCGCGGTCGGCGACGCCCGCGCGCCGGCGGGCGTTACTGCTCGGCCGCCTTGCCGATGAAGCGCACCGAGGCCTGGATGCGCTTCACCTCGGCCTGCCAGTGCGCCTGGAAGGCCGCGCCGTCAAGATGGGCGATGGTCGACAGCGAGCGGGCCATTGCGGCGCGGAAGTCCTCGTCCTGCACCACCGCCCGGACCGCGCCCTGCAGCGTGTCGAGCACCGGGCCGGGCGTGCGCGAGGGGGCGAACAGCGCGGTCCACAGCGTGAACTCGATGTCGACCCCGCTTTCGCGGAAGGTCGGCACGTCCGGGAACGCCGGTACGCGCTGCGCGCCCCAGGTGGCAAGCGCGCGCACCCGACCCGCCTTCACCTGGGTCATCGCGACGCTCGGGGCGGAGGCGACAGCCGTCGCGTGCCCCCCCACCACCGCGGCCATCGCCGGGGCGCCGCCGTTGTAGGGCACGTGACGCAGCCGGATGCCGGCCGCCTGCTCGAGGATCGCGATCGGCAGGTGGGTCGTGCCATACGTGCCGGACGAGGAGACCAGGAAATCCGCGGGCCGCGCCTTCGCCAGCGCGATGAACTCCTTCACGGTGCGCACCGGCAGGGACGGATGGATCAGGAACATCGCGGGGTCCGCGGTAACCTGGGCGATCGGCGCGAGCTGCGACAGGCTGTACTGGGCCGGGCGCTGGAACAGTTCGTCGATCGCCGGGATCGCCGCCACCGCCGGCGAGGTAAGCAGCAGCGTGTAGCCATCGGGCGCGGCAGTGGCTACCGCGGCCGTGCCGATCGCCGAGTTCGCGCCCGGCCGGTTGACCACCACCACCGGGTGGCGGAGTTGTCGCTGCATCACCGTCGCGATGCCGCGCGCGACGATGTCGACGAATCCACCGGGCGCGTTCGGGTTGATCAGCGTGATCGTGCGCTGGGGAAAGGCCGCGGGATCGGCCTGCGCGCGGGCCGTGGGGGTGGCGCTGGCGAACAATGCGCCAGCCAGCGCGATGGCCAGCGGCGCGCGCGCACCGACGATGGCC
>JBIPNU010000277.1:0-4328 GCA_044370615.1 Burkholderiales bacterium | reverse complement strand
CCTGCCCGCCGCGGCACGCGACCGTTCGCGGCCGCCGGTCGCGGCGCGTCCGGCGCACGGCCCGGTACAGGCTCTCTGTGCATGTGTCGATCTCCCTCGCCCGAAACGCGGCCCAACCCGTGAGTCGTCCGGATCTGACCACCAGCCTGGCGGGTGCCTTGCGCCCCGTTCCAGTCGCGCGGCTGCCCGAGGCACTCCTGATCGGCGCCGCGGGCAGCCTGGGCGAGGCGCTGATGAGCCACCTGCTCGCCAGCACGCACTATGCGCGCATCCACATCGGCGTGGATCGTCCGATGCCCAGTACGAGCGAGCGGTTTGCCGCCCTGCCGCTCGACGACGATGCGCGCTGGCCCGACGCGCGCGACGCCTTCCTGTGCGAGACGCCCCGGGAGGCTCCGGTACGCGACGACGCGCCGATCCGGCCGCTGGCGCCCGCGGACATGCTGGCCGCGGCGCGCCGCGCCCGCGCCGCCGGCGTGCGTCGGCTGGTGCTGGTGGCGCCGCTGGGCGCGCTGCTCCAGCTGTCCTCGGCCGCGCGCGGCCTGGGCGCAGCCGACGAGTTCGCGCTCGTGGCGCTGGGCTTCGACGCGGTACTGATCGTGCGCCCGACCCGGGACGGGACCGCAGACCCGGAGACCGGCATGGCGAGTCGCCTGGTCCGGGCGGCCGGGCGCGCGCTGATGCACATCATGCTGCCCACCACCCTCCAGCCGATGCGTGCGAGCACCGTCGCCGCCGCCATTCTGACCGCGACCACTCGCCTCTCGCCGGGCGTGACGGTCATGGGCGCTCGCGAGATCGCCACGATCGTCGCGCAATCCGACCTGGGCACGCAGCGGCCGCGTCGTCGCTGGTAGCCGGCGACCCCATCGCCCCGACGGTCGCCAGCGCGGTCCGAGCTCGCGAAAGGCCGATGCGCACGCCCGTCCGGGGGGGCGCCGGGGAGCCGAGGCTTCGCGGCCACCGAGCAGCCGCGCAGCACGACGCGCGTTCGCACGCCGCGACATCGCGGGCGGACGGCGAGCGCGCCGGTTCGCGCAGCGGCGCGCGCAGCCCCGGGTCCGTTCCGACGCGAGCCGCGTGCAGCCTCGCCTCCGGTTGGCGATAATCGCGCCGCGCCCCACCCCGCCGTCCCTGCGAAGGATGCCCCGATGCCCCGTGTCACGCTCACCCAGTACCTCGTCGAACAGGAGCGCAACCGGCTGCCTGGTGTCGGCCCCGAACTGCGCCTGCTGATCGAGGTCGTCGCGCGCGCCTGCAAGTCGATCGGCCACGCGGTATCCAAGGGCGCCCTCTCCGACGTCCTGGGTGCCGCCGGCACCGACAACGTGCAAGGTGAGGCGCAGAAGAAACTCGACGTGATCTCCAACGACATGCTGGTCGAGGCCAACTGCTGGGGCGGCTGCCTCGCGGGCATGGCCTCGGAGGAGATGGAGCAGCCACTGCCCATTCCGGGCGAGTATCCGAAGGGACGCTACCTGCTGCTGTTCGACCCCCTCGATGGCTCGTCGAACATCGATGTCAACGTGTCGATCGGCACCATCTTCTCGGTGCTGGAGTGCCCGCCCGGCATCACCGAGCCCACCGAGGCCGACTTCCTGCAACCGGGCACGCGCCAGGTGGCGGCGGGCTTCGCGGTCTACGGTCCCGCCACCGTGCTGGTGCTCACCCTGGGCAATGGCAGCGTCGGCTTCACGCTCGATCGCGAGGTCGGGTCGTGGATGCTCACCCAGCCGCAGATCCGCATCCCGGAGCGCACGAGCGAGTTCGCGATCAACATGTCCAACGCGCGCAACTGGCCCGCACCGGTCAGCCGCTACATCGGCGAGTGCGTGGCGGGCAAGGCCGGGCCGCTGGGCAAGGACTACAACATGCGCTGGGTGGCCTCGATGGTGGCCGACGTCTACCGGATCCTCTCGCGCGGCGGCGTGTTCATGTACCCCGCCGATGCGAAGCACGTCGAAGGACGGCTGCGCCTGATGTACGAAGCCAACCCGATGGCTTTCATCGTCGAGCAGGCCGGTGGCGCCGCCAGCACCGGACGCCAGCGCATCCTCGAGGTGCACCCGGGCAAGCTGCACCAGCGCGTGGGCGTGATCCTCGGCTCGCGCGAGGAGGTCGAGCGGGTCGCCCGTTACTACGCCGAGGCGGGCTGACGGCCACGTCAGTCGGCGGGTTGAGACCCGCCGGGCCCCTCGCCCCCGGGGGCGGAGGCGATCGGTCCGCCGGAGGGCCACGTTCGCACCATCGGTCGTCCGCAGGCGGGCGGCCGCCCGCGAGCGTCGACCTCGAGCAGGGCGATCCGGTCGTGCGCGCGGGTGGATAATCGGTTGATGGTCGATCCCACCCCTCCTGCGTCAGGCGGTGATGCCGCGCGCCACGCCAGCACCGAGTCCGCCGATACCCGCGCGGGGTCCGCACCATCGCCAGGACCGCAGGCGTCCGGCACGGCCCTCGCGCATGCCGCGGAAGCCATGGGTCCTTTGCCGACGCCGGGGCATGAGGCAGCGATCGCCGGCGCGCCGGTCACGCCGGCGCACGACGCGTCAGCCGCGGGTCCATCGCCGACCGCGGCGCACGGCGATTCAACGTCGGGGCCGCCAGCGCACGGCGCAGCACAGGCTCCGCTCGCCGCGCTTGCGCTCGCCGCGCTGGGCGTGGTCTTCGGCGACATCGGCACCAGCCCGCTGTACGCGATGAAGGAGGTGTTCTCCGAGGCGCACGCGATCAGCGCCACGCACGACCATGTGCTCGGCGCCGCCTCGCTCGTGTTCTGGGCGCTGATGCTCGTGGTCTCGGTGAAGTACGTGCTGTTCATCATGCGCGCGGACAACCGCGGCGAGGGCGGCATCATGGCGCTGATGGCCCTGGTTCTGCGCGGCACCGATCCGCAGCGCCACGCGCGGCAACGCGCGGTACTGGTGCTGCTGGGCATCTTCGGCGCCGCGCTGTTCTACGGTGATGGCGCGATCACGCCTGCGATCTCCGTCCTCTCGGCGGTCGAGGGCCTGGACGTGATCGCGCCGTCGCTGTCGGGCGCGGTGATTCCGATCACGCTCGCCGTGCTGGTCGGCCTGTTCCTGATGCAGCGACACGGCACCGGCGCGGTCGGTCGCCTGTTCGGACCGGTCACGCTGGTATGGTTCGCCGCGCTCGCGCTGGGCGGCATCGGCAGCATCGCGCAGACGCCCGAAGTGCTGGCCGGACTCAACCCGGCCTACGGGCTCGCCTTCCTGCTCGAGGGACGGTTCACCGCGCTGTTCGTGCTCGGCGCGGTGGTGCTCGCGGTCACCGGCGCCGAGGCGCTGTACGCCGACATGGGGCACTTCGGGCGTCGGCCGATCCGGCTCGCCTGGTACGGGCTGGTGCTGCCGGCGCTGGTGATCAACTACTTCGGCCAGGCCGCGCTGATGGTGCGCGACCCCTCGGCCATCCGCAACCCGTTCTACCTGATGTTCCCCGACTGGGCGCAGATCCCGATGCTGCTGCTGGCCACCGTCGCCACGGTGATCGCCTCGCAGGCGGTGATCTCCGGCGCGTTCTCGGTGACGCGCCAGGCGATCCAGCTCGGCTACTGCCCGCGCCTGGCGATCATCCACACCTCGGAGCGCGAGATCGGGCAGGTCTACATCCCGCTGGTCAACTGGCTGCTGCTCGCCGCCGTGGTAGCGCTGGTGCTGGGCTTCCAGACCTCCGGCGCGCTCGCCTCCGCCTACGGCATCGCGGTCACCGGCACGATGGCGATCGACACCGTGCTGGCCGCCGTGGTGTTCCGCCGGGTGTGGGGCTGGAGCTACGCGCGTACCATTGCCTTCCTCGCCGCCTTCGCGGTCATCGACCTCGCCTTTCTCGGCGCGAACCTGCTCAAGCTCGCCGACGGCGCGTGGTTCCCGCTCACCCTGGGACTGCTCGGCGTGGTCGTGCTCACCACCTGGAAGCGGGGCCGCGAACTGCTGATGGCCGGCCTGCGCGAGGGGGCGATCGACCTGCGCAGCTTCATCGAGGGCCTGCAGCGTCATCCACCCGCGCGGGTGGAGGGGACCGGCGTGTTCCTCACCGCCGACCGCGACGGCGTGCCGCACGCGCTGCTGCACAACCTTCTGCACAACAAGGTGCTGCACGAACGGGTGCTGCTGCTCACCGTGGTGATCGACGACGTGCCCAGCGTGCCCGCCTCCCAGCGCCTGCAGGTCGAGACGCTGGCGGGAGGGTTCTACCGGCTCGCCATCCGCTACGGCTTTCGCGATACGCCCGATGTTCCCGCCGCCCTGGAAAGCCTGCCTGCCTGCGGCCTGCCCTTCGAGATGATGGAAACCTCGTTCTTCCTG
>JBIPNU010000276.1:0-4337 GCA_044370615.1 Burkholderiales bacterium | reverse complement strand
CTGGCGAGCCACGCAGTCCGGGTCCGCGTTGTGGCGGGCGAGCCCGGGGTTCCAGTACTCCATCCGTCGCTGGTGGGCAGCCTCGACCCCGGAGAAGCAGTGCAGGTGGAAACTGACCATGAGCCCGTGCGGGCGATCCGGCGCATTCGCCGGCTGCGCGCCGGCGACCGGCGCGAGGAAGCCACCACCGAGGGCACCGACCAGGGCCAGCGCGACCGCGGCGCGAGGGGTTCGCACCGGCGCCCTGCCCTTCGCCCGCCCCGGGATCACGCTCACGACGACTCGCCGCGGAACAGCCGCGCGAGGGCCGGCGAGACGCCATGCACCGCCCTCGACCCCGGCGCGCTGTAGCTGCCGGTGCCCGGTCGCGGCAGCGCGAGGCGCACCAGCGATTCGCAGAGCAGGGTGCCGGCGCGAATACCTTCGACCACCGGCACCGGCACGCGTGCCTGCAGGCCGCGCTGCCAGCCCGCCGCCACCGCACCTGCGAGCAGGATGCTCTCGGCGCCGCGCTCGATCGCCGCATGGGCCAGGCCGGCGAGCGCCGTCACCGCCGCCTCCGGATCGGAGAGCGCCGCCGCCGGGCCGGCATCGATCGCCTCGACGCCGGTGCAGCGGGAGGCAAGACCATAGCCGGCCAGCAGTTCGGTGTACGTGGGGACGTTGCGGCGGCCGAAGGTGACCACGGCGAAGCGCCCGCCCAGCGTGCAGGCGGTGAGCGCGGCCGCTTCGGTCATGCCGACCACCGGGACTGGCAGCAGTTCGCGCAGCGCGGACAGCCCGGTGTCCATCGACACCGCGATCAGCACCGCGTCGCATCCGGACGCGTGGGCGGCCGCGAGTTCGAGCATGCCGTGCTGCGCGAGCGCGTTCTCGCTGCGACTGCCGATCACCTGGGGGCCGAAGGTGCCGGTGACACCGATCACCTCGGTACCCGCGGCGGCGACCTCGCGCGCCGCGCTCACGCAGCCGTCCGTGATCGCCTGGGTCATGTTGCCGTTGATCAGAAGGATCTTCACGCGTCGGATCTCCAGGAATCGGGGGCCGTCGCGCCTGCGGCGGCGCCCGGATCAGCGCGCGCCGGTCGCATCGGCGGGGTCGGCGGCACGGCCGCGGATGGCGATCAGGTAGCACGCCGCGACCAGCACGATGATGCCGATGCCGGTCGGCAACTCGCTGCCCTCGAGGAACGCATCGACCGCCGGCACGCTCATGCGCAGCGCGGCCCACAGCGCCATCGCCAGGCTGAGCAACCCGATGGCCAGCGCCAGGCGCCGCATCGCCTGGCCGGAGTGGCGCCGGGTGTTGCTCGCGAGCCGGAACAGCCAAAGGCCGTTCGCCGAGTCGGTGACGATCATGCCCGTGGTGAACGTGGCGCCCAGCGCGAGCGGCAGCCAGACGGACTGCGCGACGCCCGCGCTCGCCGCGCCTGCGCCCGCCGCGCTCGCCCCGAGCGCGAACACCGACGCCTGCGTGAGCGTCTCGAAGGACACCGCGAACAGCGCGCCCACCGCGAAGATGGCAGCCGGATGGCCGGTCGACAACAATCCGCCCAGCAGGCGGCTGCGCGGGCCGCCCTGGGGGCCGGACGGCTCGCGCCCCCCGCGCAGGCTGAGCAGGTTGATCGTGCCGATGGCGGCGAGCACGAGGACGGTCGCCCAGCCGCTGGCGGCGTCCACCCACTCCGGCAGGTGCATCCCGGACGCAAGCGTCGCCACGCCGAGCGTGGCGAGCGTGACCAGCGCGCCGTGGCCCAGCGAGAACCAGAGGCCGCACCAGCGTGCCCGCCGCTCGCCGCGCGCGAGGTTGTACCGGGTCAGGCCGTCGATCGCGGTGAGATGGTCCGGATCGAGGCCGTGCTGCATGCCCAGCAGCAACGCGAGCATGAGGGCGTGGGAGGCATCCATCGCGATCAGCAGGCGACCCTGCGCGAGCCGGCCGAAGCCCGGGTGGAAGCGCCCGCGGCGCGGGCAGCCCGACCAGCCGGGAGCACGCGTACCCCGGCGGCACGCCCGCCGATCGTCGGTTCACGCACGGCCATGCCGCCTCAGTGCTCGGTGCCGAAGATGCGGTCGCCCGCATCGCCCAGGCCCGGCACGATGTACGCGTGGTCGTCGAGCCGCTCGTCGATCGCGGCGGTCCACACGGGCAGGCCGGGGAAGCGGGCGCCGAGCACGTCCAGACCCTCGGGGGCGGCGAGCAGGCACACCAGCCCGAGCCGGTCGACCGGATAGCCGTGGCGCGCGAGCACGTCGATCACGTGCTCGGCCGAGTGCCCGGTCGCGAGCATCGGGTCGAGCACCCAGCAGCGCGCGTGGGCGCCGGCCCGCGGCGCGGGCAGCCGGACGAGGTACTCGACCGGACGCGCGCTCGCATCGCGATAGACGCCGACGTGGCCGATGCGGGCGCCGGGCAGCAGCGCCGAGAACGCCTCGGCGAGCGGCAACCCGGCACGCAGCACCGGAACCAGCGTGAGCGCGGCCTCGTCCACCGTCGGCGCGACGGTTGGCGCGAGCGGCGTGCGGATGTCGCGGGCGAAGGTGGGCAGCGACGCGGTCGCTGCAAAGGCCATCAGCAGCCCGAGTTCGCGCACCGCGGCGCGAAACTGCGGCACCGCGGTCTCGCGGTCGCGCAGCAGGCCCAGCTTGTGCTGGACCAGCGGATGGCTGACATGCCAGAGCTGCAGCGCATCGCGCGCGGTGCCGGGCGCGCGAACCCGCTCGAGCCCGGGCAGCGACGGACCGGCATCCGGGGACCGCGGGGCCGCGGGCTCAGCTGCCACGGTAGGTCCCGTAGCTCCAGGGCGAGACGAGCAGCGGCACGTGGTAGCCGGCAGCCGGATCGGCGATGCCGAAGCGAACCGGCACCTCGTCGAGGAACGCCGGGGCGGCGAGCGCGACGCCCCGGTCGCGAAAGTAGTCACCGACATGGAACACGAGTTCGTAGCGCCCGGCACGCAGCGCTTCGCCGGCGAGCAGTGGCGCATCGGTGCGCCCGTCGGCGTTGGTGCGCGTGCGGGCCACCGCCTCGCGCGGCCCCGGCTCGAGCCGGAAGAGTTCGATCCGGACCCCTGCGGCAGGCACCCCGTTCGCGGTATCCAGCACATGCGTCGACAACCGCCCGTTCATCCGCCCCGCTCCTTCCTCGTGAGACCGGGCTCCGCCACCCGCGGCAGGCACCCGTCCGCCCCCGGTTCGCCGCGCGCCAGCGGCCTTCGGGGCGGACCCCGCGGCCGGACCGGCCGGCACGCGGGCGATTCACCATATCGTATCCCGCGCCGAGCCGCGGGGCTTCGTGGTAGAACGCCGCCCATGTCCCGCGCTGCCGCAACCCCTATTCCCGCCGCCGCCGCGCCCGACGCCGCGCGCATCCTGCGGCGGATCGCGACGCTGGCCGCCCTCTCCGAGCAGGCCGACGGCCTGACCCGCACCTACCTCACCCCCCAGCATCGCGCCGCCAACGAGGCGGTGGCCGGCTGGATGCGCGAAGCCGGCATGAGCGCGCGGGTGGACGCCGCCGGCAACGTGATCGGCCGGCGGGAAGGTCGCACGCCCGGGCTGCCCTGCCTGATGCTCGGCTCGCACCTGGACAGCGTGCGCAATGCCGGCGTCTACGACGGCATGCTGGGCGTGGTCACCGCGATCGAGTGCGTGTCCGCGCTCGGCGACACCGCGCTGTCGCACGCGATCGAGATCGTCGGCTTCGGCGACGAGGAAGGCGTGCGCTTCCAGGCGACGATGCTGGGAAGCCGGGCGCTGGCCGGCACCTTCGACCCGGCGCTGCTCGAACTCGCCGACCGCGATGGCGTGCGCCTGGACGAGGCAATGCGGGCGTTCGGACTCGATCCGGCGCGGGTGGGCGAAGCCGCCCGGCGGCGAGACGACGTTCTCGCCTATGTCGAGTACCACATCGAACAGGGGCCGGTGCTGGAGGACGAGGGCCTGCCGGTCGGCGTGGTCACCGCGATCAACGGGCAGGCGCGCTTCCGGCTCACCCTGGACGGGATGGCCGGCCACGCAGGCACGGTGCCGATGGGCTTGCGTCGGGACGCGCTCGCCGCCGCAGCCGAATGCGTGCTGATCGCCGAGCGGCTGGCGGGCGCACGCGAGCAGGCGGTGGCCACCGTCGGGCAGGCGAGCGTGTCCCCCGGGGCCACCAACGTGATCCCCGGCAGCGTCGTGCTGTCGCTGGACGTGCGATCGCCCGACGACGCCGTTCGCGATGCGCTCGCCGCCGACATCCTCGCCGCCTGCGAGACGGCCTGCACGAAGCGCGCCGTGCGCTTCGCGGCCGAGCGCACCCATCAGCTGGGCGGCTGCGCCTGCGCGCCGTGGCTG
>JBIPNU010000275.1:0-4342 GCA_044370615.1 Burkholderiales bacterium | reverse complement strand
GTTCATCATCCTCGACGAGGCGCAGAACACCACGCCCGAGCAGATGAAGATGTTCCTCACGCGCATCGGCTTCGGCACGCGCGCGGTGATCACCGGCGATGTCACCCAGATCGATCTCGCGCGCGGGCAGAGGAGCGGGCTGGTCGATGCGCAGTCGGTGCTCGCCGGGGTGCCGGGCATCGGCCTGGTCGCCTTCAGCTCCGCCGACGTGGTGCGTCACCCGATCGTGCAGCGGATCGTCGACGCCTACGAACGGCGCAGCCGCGATGCCGGCGCCGGCTGAACGGCTTGCCGCGACGCTCGCGCGCGTGGATCGCGACGCCGGGCGGCTGCAGCTCGCGGTGCAGATCGGCTGTCGCAGCCGGCGACTGCCGTCGGCGGCGCGCCTGCGCGCGGGCGTGCGCCGCTGGGTCGCGGCCGCGCTCGCGGCCGATGGCGCCACCGAGGCGCGGATCACCGTGCGTTTCGTCACCCGGCGCGAGGCGAGGGCCCTGAACGCGCGCTTCCTCGCCCGGGACTACGCGCCCAACGTGCTGAGCTTCCCGGACGGCGACGCCGGTGGCCGAAATGGCCCCTGCGGCGACATCGCGGTATGCCCGGCCGTGGTGGCCAGCGACGCGCACGAGCAGGGCCGGGCCTTCGGTGCCCAGCTCGCGCACATGGTCGTGCACGGCGTGCTGCACCTGGGTGGTCACGATCACCTGCGCCCCGCGCAGGCCGCGCGCATGCAGCGCGTGGAATCGCGCGCGCTGCGCGCGCTGGGCTTCGCCGATCCCTGGCGCGGGGCATCGCCCGACAGCCCGGCAGCGGTGGTCAGCGCCCCGCGCGCGCGACTGTCATCCGCGCGTGCGACAATGATTCGCCGCCGTCCATCTTCCGGCACATGAACGACGACAGTAAACGCAGTTGGCTCACCCGACTCGGCTCGCTGCTGCTGCGCGAGCCGGAGGACCGCGACCAGCTGGTGGAGCTGCTGCGCAGCGCCTCCCAGCGCCAGCTGCTCGACGAGGACGCGCTCACCATGATCGAGGGCGTGCTCGAGTTCTCCGAACTCGACGCCGGCGACGTGATGCTGCCGCGCGCGCAGATCGAGTTCGTCGACATCGACCACGAACCGCGGCGCATCCTCGCCCAGGTGGTGCGCGCCGGGCATTCCCGCTTCCCGGTGATCGAGGGCGATCGCGACGAGGTGATCGGGATCCTGCACGCGAAGGACCTGCTGCGCTTCTTCGCCGGCGACGAGGACAACCTGCGCGGCATGCTGCGCCCGGCGGTGTTCCTCCCCGAGTCCAAGCGACTCGACGTGCTGCTGCGCGACTTCCGGCGCAGCCGCAACCACATGGCCGTCGTCGTGGACGAGTACGGCAGCGTGGCGGGACTCATCACCATCGAGGACGTGATCGAGCAGATCGTCGGCGACATCGAGGACGAGTACGACTTCGACGACGTGCGCGGCGACATCATCGAGACCGCCGCCGGCGTCTACCGCATCCGCGCCTCGTGCGCGATCGAGGATCTGAACGAACGGCTGGGCACTGCCTATCCGGACGAGGACTTCGACACCGTCGGCGGGCTGGTGGTCAATGCCTTCGGCCGGGTCCCCCGGCGCGGCGAGCGCATCGCCATCGGCGCCTTCGACTTCGCCGTGCTGCGCGCCGACCGGCGACGGCTGCACCGCGTGCAGGCCACCCGGCGCAGCACGCCGTGATCCCGGGCGGCCCGCCCGGGCCTCGCGCGTGGACCGGCACCGTGCTCGCGGCGGTGGCGGCGGGCGCGGCGAGCACGCTCGCCTACGCACCGTTCGGCCAGTGGTGGCTCGCACCCTTCTGCCTGGCCGCCCTGCTCGCGCTGATCACGCGGGCCGGCACCCCGCTGCGCGCGTCGCTGGTCGGGTTCGCGTTCGGCCTGGGTTGTTTCGGCGCCGGCGTGTCCTGGGTCTACGTGAGCCTGCACGTCTACGGCGCGATGCCCGCCCCCCTGGCGGTGGTGGCCACCGCGGGTTTCTGCGCCTACCTCGCCCTGTATCCGGCCGCCGCGGCTGCGCTGGTCGCGCTCGCCCCTCGCGGCGCCGCGCGCCTGGTCGCGTTTCCGGCGGCCTGGACGCTCGCCGAGTGGTGTCGCGGCTGGGTGCTGACCGGTTTCACCTGGCAGTCGATCGGCTACTCGCAGGCGGCCAGCCCGCTGGCTGGCTGGGCGCCGGTCGGGGGACTGTACGCGGTCTCGGCCGCCTGCGCGCTCACCGGTGCCGCGCTGTGGTGGCTCGCGCGCGCGCTGCTCGCCCGGCTCGCGCGCCGTGCGCCGGCACCGGTGGCCGGACGAGCGGGCGACGCGGGCACGCGGGCCGCCCTCGCGCTGATCCCGCTGCTGTGGCTCGCCGGCGCCGGCCTGCTGCGGGTCGACTGGACCCGATCGACCGGCGAGCCGATCGAGGTCGCGCTGCTCCAGGGCAACGTGCCGCAGGAGCTCAAGTGGCGCGAGGATCGGGTGGCGCCGACGCTGGAGACCTATCTTCGCCTGGTCGAGGCCAGCCGCGGCGCGCAGCTGATCGTGATGCCCGAGACCGCGATGCCGCTGTTTGCCGACCGCCTGCCGGGCGATTACGTCGAGCAGCTCGCGCGCACCGCGCGCGAGGGCGGCGGCGATCTCCTGATCGGCGTGGTGGAGCGCGCCGAGACGCCACCCGGCTACCGCAATGCGGTCCTGAGCGTGGGCCGCTCGCCGGTGCAGGCCTATCGCAAGGAGCACCTGGTGCCCTTCGGCGAGTTCATTCCGCCGCTGTTCGGCTGGGTACTCGACTGGTTGTCGATCCCGATGCAGGACTTTGCGCCCGGTCCGCGCGGGCAGCGTCCGCTCGCGCTGGGAACGCAACGGGTCGCGGTGAACATCTGCTACGAGGACAGTTTCGCGCGGGTGATCCTGCGCCAGCTGCCGGAGGCCACGCTCCTCGTGAACGTGTCCAATACCGCGTGGTTCGGGCGTTCGCTCGCGCAGCCGCAGCATCTGCAGATCTCGCAGATGCGCGCGCTCGAGACTGGCCGTCCGATGCTGCGCGCCACCAACACCGGCATGACCGCGCTCATCGATCCACGCGGCCGGGTGGTCGCGCTCGCCGATCCGTTCACCGAGGCCGCGCTGCGCGTGCGCGTGCAGGGCCACGAGGGGCGTACGCCGTTCGTGGCCGTCGGCAACGGGCCGGTCGCGGGCCTCGCCGCGCTGGTGCTGCTGCTGACGATCGTCGCCGGACGACGGCGCTCGACGCCCTGACCGCAGGCGGCGACCGCGCCGGCACTGCGGGCGGACGGGACGCGATGCCCCGACCGCCCGCCACTTCACCTGCGTGAAACACGCTCACGGACTCGCGTCGACCTTCACGCCATCATGACGAGCCGCTCCGATCGGGAGCGGCCACCGACGACGATCCGGGCGGCGCGGCCGGGGGCGGGGCGCGGGGGCCGCGGGGCGGACGGTCGAGCAGCAGCGCGACCGCATGCACCAGCACCCACCACAGCACGCCCGCCGCCACGCCAGCCAGCAGGGCCAGCCGGTGCTGCGCACTGCCCTGGGACTCGACCCCGAGGCCCGCCACCACCAGCGAGACGATGCGCCCGCTGGCACCAGCCGCCTCGCGCAGCACGGCCGCCAGTCCGGATCGCGAACGCGCGGCCGGATCCCGGCAGACCGGCGGCGCGTCGCCATCGGCGAGCCCCGCGGGCGACGTCGCGGCGTCCTGCCGCCCGTCCCCGGTCTCCCGTACCCGTCGCGCACGCGCACGTCCGATCCGCCACCACCGACCTCCCCTCCCGGTCACGGCCGCCGCTCGCGCAACCGCCGCACGTCCCCGCGCGCCCCGATCTCCTCGTCGAGCAGGTCCGACAGCAGCCGGCTCAGCTCGGACTCGATACAGGCCTGCAGCAGGGCGACCGCCACCGCGTCCCTGCGCTGCAGGAGCTCGGCATCGCTCGCCTGCCCCAGCCAGCGCAGGTACGACTCCATGAACGCCTCGTCCATGCTTCCTCCGTCGATGACGGGGACGCACGGACCCCTCGCGGGGACGGCAACGTCCCCGCAGGGTGAAAACCACCGACTGGACCGCGCCGGTGGCCCTCGCGCGCGATGCGCGAGACACCGGGGGCGATCCCCGGTGGCTGGCGGAGACCATCCCCGCCGTGCCCCACCACGTTAGCGAGACAGGGCCTCGCCAGCGCGCGCTGCAACCGGGGCATGGGAGCGGTTACCGGTGACGCGGACGCCCACGGACGCGACGGCGCGGCACGCTCGCCGCCGCGCGCACGAACGATCCGGGCCCGGCGCAGACCCGGCCTATCCGGTCGTGGCCGGGCAC
>JBIPNU010000274.1:0-4350 GCA_044370615.1 Burkholderiales bacterium | reverse complement strand
GGAATGACCGGAACGGCCTCGGAAGTGTCCGGCGAGCTGGGAGCGGTCTATCGACTTCCGGTTGTCCGTGTGCCTACGCATCGTCCAGGTCGCCGGATACGACGCCCCGACCGCGTACTGGACGCCGGCGAGGACAAGTGGCGTCATATCGCTGACAGGATTGCCGAGCTCCATGCGCGGCAGGTACCGGTGCTGCTCGGCACCCGGTCGGTCGCGTCCTCGGAGCGGGCAAGCGCGCTGCTGGCCGAGCGTGGACTGGCCCATCAGGTTCTCAACGCCAGGCAGGACGAGCACGAGGCTGCGGTGGTCGCTCGCGCTGGCGAGCCGGGCTGCGTGACGATCGCGACCAACATGGCAGGTCGAGGAACCGACATCAAACTTGCGCCCGGCGTGGGGGATAATGGAGGTCTGTTCATCATCCTGTCCGAGCGCCATGAGGCGAGTCGGATCGACCGGCAACTGGAAGGACGCTGCTCCCGGCAGGGCGATCCCGGGCATTTCGAGGCGGTATTGTCCATGGAGGATCCGGTACTCGAGCCCTATCGCGGCGGACCGATCGAGTGGTTGATTCGCCGGGTACCCGCCCGGTCCGCTCCTGGTCAATGGCTGCGGCGCGCATGGATACGGCTGGCCCAGAGGCGCACCGAGGCCGCACACTCGAAGGTACGCCGCCAGTTGCTGCAGGCCGATCGGCAGGCAAAGGTCACCCTGTCGTTCACCGGCCAGCCCGAGTGATCAACGGCTATCCGGCCCCTTTTCCCTGGAGTCGCACCATGCTTCGACTGGCGTTTCCCCTGGTCATCGCTGCCCTGGCCGCAGGGCCGGTCGGGGCGCAGGCGCCCCTGCCGGCCCCGGGTGCGTCGAGGCTGGAGGCGCCACTGCCGCCGATCCGGTCGCTGCCCCTGAGCGGTAACCTCGGACGCCAGATCGGGGACGCGATGGAGTGCCTGGTCGAGCCGAGCCTGATCACCAGCCTGGGCAGCCCGGTCGAAGGCACCCTCCACGAGGTGCTGGTGGAGCGTGGAGCGCTGGTCAGGAAAGGCCAGGAGGTCGCGCGGCTGCACTCCAAGGTGGAGGAGGCGACAGTCAGGCTGAAGACTGCGCAGGAGGAGTTCGCACGGCGGCGGGTCGAACGCAGCGAAGAACTCTTCCAGAAGCAACTGATCTCGGCCAGCGAGCGGGACGAACTGGAAACCCAGATGCGGGTGGCCGCGCTCGAACTCGCGCAGCAGCGGCAGGTGCTCGACCAGAGAACGATCCGCAGCCCGGTCGACGGCGTGGTCGTGGAGCGTATGCTGGGTCCCGGCGAGCGTGTCGGGGATGGCAAGATCGTGAAGATCGCACGGATCGACCCGCTCAACGTGGAAGTCATCGCGCCGGTGGAACTGCTCGGGCGTATCCGGGTCGGCATGTCGGGCGAGGTGCGCTTCGGTGCGCTCGTGCCGGGTACGCACCGCGCGAGCGTGGTGGTCGTCGACCGGGTGGTAGACGCCGCGAGCGGTACCTTTGGCGTTCGGCTGCATCTGGCGAACCCCGAGGGACGCATTCCCGCCGGAATCAAGTGCACCGTGCGCTTCCAGAAGTAGCGCCCGAGGCGGCGCGGCCCCTGCTCGCGGCGCTGGGCTCGGTCCCGCTGGAGGGCGTGGAGTACTCCTTCAAGCTGGAGCCGGGCGGGCTGCTCGGTGACCGCCTGCTGGCGGGAGTCTCGCTGGCCAGGGTCGATCCCGGGTGGGTCGTCTCGTCCTGCAGGGCGCTGGCGCTTTCCGAGTCGGCGCTGGACGAACTCGGTCGCCAGTTGCCGGAAGCCGATATCGTCCACTTCGGCTACGAAGCGCGTGCCGAAGTGGTCCTGTTCAAGGTCTACCTGGAGTACGCGCGGCGCGAGAGCAACGCCGCGGCCCCAGTGCTCCTGCACCAGGCGTGGAAATGGCGCGCAGCGCCACGCTCGCCCACCGTGCTCGCGGCCTATCGCTACATCCCGGGACTCGACCTCGAGGCCATCGGAACCCGGATCGATGCCCTCTGTGGCGGCTCAACGGCACCACTGCTCAGGGATATCGCCGGGCTGGCCGCGCTTCGCGTTCCAGGGAGGCTGATGTATCTGGAGGTCGAGGAGCGGGATAACCCGAGAGCTTCGTTCGACCTCAATCTGCACCCCGCGCAACTGTGCCTGGGTGACGTCGAGCCACAACTGCGTGGACTGGCAGGTCGGCTGGGAGTGCCTCGCCCTGCGTTCGACGCGCTCTACGCGCGCGCGCGCAGCGCCCGGCTCGGCCATCTTGCAGCCGGGCGAAGCCGTGCAGGCGCTGAGTTCGCCACGATCTATTTCGCCCAGGGAGAAGACCTCGTTGACTGAGGCCGCGACACGTCTGGTCATCGGCGTCGCCTCCGGAGTCGGTGGTGGCAAGACCACGCTCGCGCGGGCGCTCGCGCAGTCGCTGGGCGAGCACAGCATGCTCGCGTTCGACCACTTCGAACAGATCACGGCCTTGCCGCCAGCGGACATCCAGGCCTGGCTGCTGGCGGGCGCCGAACCCGATCACTGGCATGTACCGGGTCTCGAGGATGCGCTCGTCCGGCTGAGGGCCGGCGAGACGGTGAGCGACCCGCTCACGGGCGAGCGGATTTCAGCCAGGAGGTACGTGATCCACGAGGCCCCGTTCGGCCGCTGGGCTGCCCGCTGCGGTCAGTACATCGATATGCTGGTCTGGATAGACACGCCCCTGGACATCGCGCTCGCACGCAAGCTACGCCAGTTGCTGGGCGGATTCCCGGGTTCGCCGGACTCGCTCCAGCCGTGGTTGGCGGGGTATCTGACGAACTACCTCGACTTCGTCGAAGCCCTGCTCAGAGTGCAGCGGGAGAAGGTTCGCCCGGCGGCGGATATCGTGGTCGACGGGTTGGTCGATCCACGAACGTCGGCACTTGCGGTGATCAGGGCGCTTGATCCTCCCCTGGTCACCCAACGGGGTTCCTCGCCTGACCGTCGATAGCTGCGGCGGGTTCGACCGCGATGCGCGGGGTAGTCGACGGCCTCGATCGGCTGCAGAGGTGCGAGCAACCCAGGGCGGCTTTCGCGCGGATCGGGTGCAGTATCGAGCAAACACGGCGCAGTCGGGGACGCGGTCGATCCGTCGGTCAGCGCGAGATCGGAATGACCGCCGCGCACCGACCGACCGCCACGGTCATCGCGCCGGTCAGTCGTGTCGCCCGCAGGTTGATCGCCGTGGACCGGGTCAGGCGTGCGGCAAGGCCGCGAAAGGCCGGCGCCCGCTCGCGCGTTGCCCGCAGGTGTATTCCGGGGAAGACCTGCAGGCAGCCCGCCGCCCGCCCACAGGGCAGGGACGAGCATGCCGATGGCTGCACGCGCCAACAGGGGAACGACCGTGGCGCGTGTGTGCCCCGGGCACGCGCGCAAGTCCTGCGCCCATGGGGCGTCGTGCGCGTGCATGCGTGAAATCCCCCTGGCGTGCCGGGCCGCTGGCCTGTGATGCGAATCGTGAGCTGCTCAGGACGGTTGGCGCCTGGCAGGTCGCCTCACACCGGCGCCGGCTGCTGCGCGACGAACCAGTCGTGGATCTGCTTCCCGTTCCAGTACACCACGCCGGGGTGCGAGTTGAGGAAGGCGAAGATCTCGCGGAAGTACCGGATGCGGTGCGAGGCGCCCGAGATGTACGGGTGAACGGCCAGCGCCATCACCCGTACCGACTCGGCCGACTCGGCGTAGAGCTCCGCGAAGGCGTCCTTCGTGCGCTCGAGCATCACGTGCGATTCGTGGTGCCCGCCGACCATGATCGGGATGTCGTTGAGTTCGGTGGAGTAGGGCATGGACACGATCGGGCCGTGCGCTGTCTGCACCCAGAACGGCTGGTCGTCGGACACCCAGTCGGCGAACCAGGTGAAGCCCGCGGCCTTCACGTGCTCCAGCGTGTCGAACTTCTGCGTGCGGCCCGGCCCGAGCCATCCGGCGGGCCGCTGCCCGGTGAAGCGCTCGAGCACCGCGAGCGTGTGCGCGATCATCTGCGCCTGGTCGGGCACCGCGTGGATGGACATCTGCTCGTAGCAGTGCGCGAGGAACTCCCAGCCCGCGTCGAACAGCATGCGGGCGAGGTCCGGGAAGGTCTCGCAGACCTTCGCGTTGATCGACAACGTCGGCTTGATGCCGAGCTTCTCCAGTTCGCGATACAGCCGCCAGATGCCCACCCGCATGCCGTACTCGTGCCAGGTCCAGTTCGGCACGTCGGGAATCGCGCCGGTCTGGCCTCCGGGGGGCGCGGACACATGGCGCGGCATCGGGCGGTGGATGCTCCAGTCCTCGATGTTGACGATCGGCCACACGATGATGCGTGC
>JBIPNU010000273.1:0-4353 GCA_044370615.1 Burkholderiales bacterium | reverse complement strand
GCCGATGAAGAAGCCGCGGAAGCCGGCCTGCTGGATCAGCCGCGCGGAGAGCGCGTCATGGGCGCCGGGGAGCACCAGCGGTTTCTCCTTGGCGAGAAGGTCGCGAATCGTGGCGGTGGCGCGCGTGTGCTGGGTCATGTCGAATCCTGGGGGGCGGGGGCAGCGGGAAGGGGCCGATCGGGAAGGACGGGGCTCCACGCCCCGGGCGGATCACTCGCCCTTGATACCCGCCTCGCGGATCACGCGGCCATAGCGGACGGCTTCGCTGCGGATGAACTCTCCGAACTGCTCGGGCGACATCGTCTGCGGTTCGATGCCGGCCGAGGACAGCTTGTCGCGCATGTCGGGCGTGGCCATCGCCTTGACGATCTCGGCGTTCAGGCGGCCGATGATGTCGCGCGGCACGCCGCTGGGCGTGAGCACGCCATACCAGATCGGAACTTCGAAGCCCTGGACTCCGCTCTCCTGCGCGGTCGGTACCCCGGGGGCGCCTGGCGCCCGGCGTTCGGACAGGGTGGCGATGCCGCGCAGCTTGCCTGCCTTCACGTGCGGCCCGGCGACCGGCGCGGCCATGATCAGCATGTCGGTCTCGCCGGAGATGAGACCGACCATCGCCTGCGCCGAGCCCTTGTAGGGCACGTGCACGGTGCGGATCTTCATCAGGCTGTTGAGCAGCTCGGCGGCGAGATGGCCGGTGGTGCCGACCCCCCCGGAGCTGTAGTTGAGCTTGCCGGGGTTCGCGCGCGCGTACTTGATGAGTTCGGGCAGCGTGCGCGCCGGTACCGACGGGTGCACGACCAGGATGTTCTGGATCACCGCCACCAGAGAGACCGGCGCGAGGTCCTTGAATGGATCGTAGTTGAGCTTCGCGTAGAGCGACGGGCTGATCGAGATCAGCGGAGAGGACAGCACCATCGTGTAGCCGTCGGGCGGCGCCTTGGACGTGAGCTCGAGTCCGAGGTTGCCGCCAGCGCCGGGCCTGTTGTCGACGGTGACCGGCTGGCCGACCTGCTCGCTCAGCCGCGCAGCGAGCGCGCGGCCGAGCATGTCCGTCGGGCCGCCGGGCGGGAAGGGCAGCACCAGGCGCAGCGGTCGGGACGGAAACACTGAGCCCTGGGCCTGCGCGGGAGCGGGCAGGACGGCCAGGGACGACAACGCTGCGGCCAGCAGCGGCGACAGGGCGGCAACCATGCGCATCGCGCAATCCTCCGGGGCAGACGGACCAGGCCCCTGTCCGCACCGTCGGGCACTCGCGCGAGCGGGTGGGCGACGGATCGGCAGGGGTTGTTCTTGTCCGATCAGCTTATCAGCAACCGGCGCCGACGGGCAATGCGACCGCCGGCGCTGCCGCGGCCGGTCAGCCGGTGACGCCGATGTTCCAGGGAATGAACTCGTGGTCGCCGAGACCGAGCAGCTCGCTCCTGGTCTTCTCGCCCGAAGCCACTCGCAGGAAATGCTCGAAGATCTCCTGGCCCATCTGCGCGAGGGTGTGGGTGCCGTCCAGGATGCCGCCGCAGTTGATGTCCATGTCCTCGGTCAGGCGGTTGTACATCGGGGTGTTGGTGGCGAGCTTGATCGAAGGAGAGGGCTTCGCGCCGAACATCGAGCCGCGGCCGGTGGTGAAGGCGATCAGGTTCGCGCCACCGGCGATCTGGCCGGTCGCCGACACCGGGTCGAACCCCGGGGTGTCCATGAACACGAAGCCCGGTTGCGTCACGCGCTCGGCGTAGCGGTAGACCTCCATCAGCGGACCGGTACCGCCCTTCATCGACGAGCCGAGCGATTTCTCGAAGATGTTGGCGAGCCCTCCGCTCTGGTTGCCAGGACTGACCACGCCGTTGATCTGCGTGTCGCGGCCGACGGTGTATTCCTCCTTCCACCAGCGGATGCGCTCGATCAGCTTCTCGCCGACCTCGCGCGAGCGCGCGCGGCGGGTGAGCGTGTGTTCGACGCCGTAGATCTCCGGCGTCTCGGACAGGATGGCGGTACCGCCGTGGCGCACCAGCAGATCGACGGCGGCGCCCAGCGCCGGGTTGGCCGTGATCGACGAGAACCCGTCGGAGCCCCCGCACTGCAGGCCGACCATGAGGTGACTGGCCGACACGCGGGTGCGGGTGACGCGGTTGGCCTCGGGCAGCATCTCCTTGACTGCCGCGATGCCGGCGGCCACGGTCTTCGTGGTGCCGCCCTCGTCCTGCATCACGAACGAGCGAAGCCGCGACCCCTCGGCGAGGCCCTGCGCGGCGAGCAGCTTGCTCACCTGGTTGCGCTCGCATCCGAGCCCGACGATGAGCGCCCCGGCGAGGTTGGCGTGGGTCGCGTAGCCGGCCATGGTCCGCCGCAGCAGGTCCATCGGCTCTCCGGTGAGCTCCATCCCGCAGCCGGTGCCGTGGGCGAAGGCCACCACGCCGTCCACGTTCGGGTAGTCGGCGAGCCGCTCGGGCGTGAACCACGCGGCGATCCTGTGGGCGACGGTCGCCGAGCAGTTGACCGTGGCGAGCACGCCGATGAAGTTGCGGGTCGCGACCTGGCCGTTCTCGCGCACGATGCCCATGAAGGTGGCCCGCTCGGCCTGCGGGATCATCTCCACCGGACGGTAGTCCTGCGCATGCGCGTAGTCGCGCTGGAACTCGCGGAACTCCATGTTGTGCGAATGCACGTAGGTGCCGGCGGGGATGTCGGCGCTCGCGAAGCCGATGGTGACGTTGTACTTGCGGATCGGCTCGTCGCGGGCGATCGACCGTGCGGCAATCTTGTGGCCTGCGGGAACCTGGCTGCGGCTCACGATGCCGTCGGGCAGCCTGGCACCGAGCTCGATCACGGTGCGCGCGATCAGCACGTTGTCGTCGGGATGCAGGCGGATCGCGGGGCCGGAGGCGGGGCGGTCGAGCAGTTCGATCATGGCGGTCCTCGGAGGCGGCAGGGCGGCCGGCGAGACGCCGGCTCGGAACGAAAGTCACTTTGTCCGGACAAAGTCGACAATCCTCGACTCTAGCACGGCGCTCGCGGAGCCGCGCTCAGCCGGCGTCGTGCAGGTGGCAGGCGGCCTGGTGGCCAGGGGCAATCTCGCGCAGCCGGGGTGCCTCGCTGCGACAGCGCTCGCTCGCCGAGTTACAGCGCGGGTGGAACCGGCAGCCCGGCGGCGGGGCGAGCGGCGAGGGGATCTCGCCCGCGACGCCCGCGTAGTCCCGGCGCCGGCGCGAGAGATCGGGCGCCTCGGCGAGCAGCGCGCGGGTGTACGGGTGCGCCGGCCGCGCGAACAGCTCGGCGGCGGACGCGGATTCGACCACGCGGCCGAGGTACATCACGACGACCCGGTCGGCGAGGTGGCGGATCACCGCAAGGTCGTGGCTGATGAACAGGTAGGCGAGCCCGCGCGCCTCGCGCAGCGCCATGAACAGGTTGAGCACCTGGGCCTGGACCGACACGTCGAGCGCGGCCACCGGCTCGTCGCAGACGAGCAGTTGCGGCTCGACCGCCAGTGCCCGCGCGATCACCACGCGGCTGCGCTGGCCGCCCGAGAGCTGGTGCGGATAGCGACGCGCGAGCCCGGGGTCGAGGCCGACCTCGCCGAGCAGCCGCGCGGCCAGTTCGTCTGCTCCGCCCGGCGCGATCCTGCCGTGGGCGAGCGGCGCCTCGACGAGCTGCTCGCCGACCCGCATCCGCGGGTCGAGCGCTGCATGCGCGTCCTGGAACACCATCTGGATCGCCAGCTCGGTGGCGATGCGATCCGCGGGGGCGAGGGAGGCGATCTCGCGATCGCGCCAGTGGCGCGTGCCAGCGAAGGGTCGCAGCGTTCCGGCGGCGATGCGCGCGAGCGTGGACTTGCCGCAGCCCGACTCGCCCGCCAGTCCCACGACCTCGGCGGCGCCGATCCGCAGGTCGACCCGGTCCAGCGCCTGCACCACCGGCGCCGGCCGCGCGAGGCCCAGCCGCGCCAGCCACCGCGCCAGCAGATCCGGTGACTCGCCGAACCGCTGCACGATGCCGCGCAGTTCGAGCAGCGCCGGCACCGGTGGCGGCGTCGACGTGGCGACCGTATCGAGCGGCAGCGGGTTCATGGAGCCGACCCCACCGGCAGCACCGGATGGTGGCAGCGGACCTGCCGCCGAAGCCCGCCCGCCGGCTGCAGCGCGGGCATCCGGCTGCAGGCCTCGCTGGCGCGGTCGCAGCGCGGGCGGAACGCGCAGCCGGGCGGCAGGTCGATCGGGACCGGCGCGTGGCCGGGGAGCTGCGGGAGCGGTCGACCCGCGCCAGCGGCGACCGGTACCGAGGCGATGAGCCCGCGGGTGTAGGGATGCTGCGGCCGGTCGAGCACCGCGTCGACCGGACCGGTCTCGACGATGCGCCCCG
>JBIPNU010000395.1:0-3388 GCA_044370615.1 Burkholderiales bacterium | reverse complement strand
CTGCGCGCGGGGCAGCCGGTGTTGCCGGCCGGGCGGCGACTGCGCCCGCAGGACGCCGGGCTGATCGCCTCGCTTGGTCTCGACCACGCGCACGTGCCTCGCCAGCCACGCGTGCGCCTCGTGGTCACGGGCAATGAAGTGGTCGCACCCGGGCAGCCCAAGGGTGAATGGGATGTCTACGATGCCAACTCCGCGATGCTGCGCGCGCTGGTGTCGCGCGACGGCGGGACGATCGAGTCGCATCGCTACCCGGGCGACGAGGCGGCGGCCATCGCCGAGGCGATGGGCGCGCCCGGCGCCGACGTGGTGCTGGTCTCCGGCGGCTCCAGCGTGGGTGCCGAGGACCACGCGCCGCGGCTGCTCGCGCAGGCGGGCGAACTCGCCGTCCACGGCGTGGCGATGCGCCCCTCCAGTCCGGCGGGCATGGGGCGCATCGGCGAGCGGCTGGTGTTCCTGTTGCCGGGCAATCCGGTCTCCTGCCTGTGTGCCTACGACTTCTTCGCCGGGCGCGCGATCCGGCTGCTCGGCGGCGGCAGCGGCGAATGGCCCTACCGCACGATCGAGGCGACGGTCGCGCGCAAGATCGTCTCTGCGGTCGGGCGCGTCGACTACTGCCGCGTGCGGCTGGGGGAGGCGGGCGTCGAGCCGCTCGCGCTCTCGGGCGCGTCCATCCTGTCCTCGACCACCCGCGCCGATGGGTTCGTCGTCGTACCCGGCGAGAGCGAGGGCCATGGCCCGGGCACCCGGGTGACGGTGTACCTGTACGCGTGAGCCGGGAGCCCGATCCGATGTCCATGCCCTCCGCCCCCCGCGCGCCCGAAGGCGTGCAGCAGGAGCAGTTCCTCACCGTGATCAGCCGCGAGGAGGCCACCGCGCGCTTCCAGCGCCACCTGCGCCTTGCGCCACTGGGCGAGGAGCGGATCGCGCTCGGCCGAGCGCTCGGCCGGGTCCTGGCGGCCACCGTGGTCGCGCCGATCGACGTGCCGGGTTTCGACCGGTCCAATGTGGACGGATTCGCGCTGCGGTCGGAGGACACCCATGGCGCGGCCGAGGAGGAGGTGCGCACGCTTGCCCTCACCGGCGAGCTGCTCGCGCCCGGCGTCGCGCCGCGAGTGCAGGTGGTGGCCGGGACGGCCACCACGGTCGCCACCGGCGGCATGCTGCCGCGTGGGGCCGACGCGGTCGTGATGATCGAACACACGGAGGTCGACCTGCCGGCCGGCCTGCGGGTGTCGCGGGCAGTCGCTCCGGGCGAGAACCTCAGCCACGCGGGCACCGACATCGCGCGCGGCGAGACGGTGCTGCGCGCCGGGCAGGTGCTCAGTTCGCGCGAGATCGGCGTGCTCGCCGCGCTGGGCCTGGCCGAGGTGACGGTATGGCGGCGCCCGCGGGTGGCGATCCTCTCGACCGGCAACGAGATCGTCGCGCCCGGCGAGCCGCTGCCGCCCGGAGCGGTCTACGACTCCAATGCCGCCATCCTGGCGGCCGCGGTCGAGGAGCTGGGCTGCGAACCGGTGCCGCTGGGCATCGTGCGCGATGACGACGCCGCGCTCGCGCGTGCGCTCGAGCGCGCGCTGCGCGAGGACGCGGTGGTGCTGTCGGGCGGTACCTCGAAAGGCGCGGGAGATCTCTCCTACCGGGTCGTCGCACGCCTGGGCGAGCCGGGCATCGTCGCCCACGGCGTGGCGCTCAAGCCCGGCAAGCCGGTGTGCCTCGCGGTCGCGCAGGGCCGGCCGGTAGCCATCCTGCCGGGGTTCCCCACCTCCGCCATCTTCACCTTCCACGAGTTCGTCGCGCCGGTGCTGCGTGCCTACGCCGGGCTGCCGGCGGAGCGGCGCGCGACGGTACGCGCGCGCGTGCCGATGCGGATCAACTCCGAGCGCGGACGCACCGAGTACCTGCTGGTGGGGCTCATCCAGGGCACCGAGGGCTGGGTGGCCTACCCGATGGGCAAGGGCTCCGGTTCGGTCACCACCTTCAGCGCGGCCGACGGGTTCATCAGCATCGATCCGCATGCCGAGATCGTCGACGCCGGCAGCGAGGTGGAGGTGCAGCTGCTCTCGGCGCACCTGAGACCGGCCGACCTCGTCTGCATCGGCAGCCACTGCACCGGGCTCGATGCGCTGGTGGGCGAGCTCGTGCGGGAGGGCTGGTCGGCGAAGACCCTGCACGTGGGCAGCATGGGCGGGGTGCATGCGGCGAGGCGAGGCGAGTGCGATATCGCCGGGGTGCACCTGATGGACCCGGACAGCGGCCAGTACAACCGGCACCTGGTCTCGCCCGGGCTCGAACTCGTCCCCGGCTATGGTCGGATGCAGGGCCTCGTGCACCGCCCCGACGACGCGCGCTTCGCCGGGCGCAGCCTTGCGCAGGCGGTCGCGACCGCGCTCGGCGACGAGCAGTGCGTGATGGTCAACCGCAATGCCGGCAGCGGCACCCGGGTGCTGGTCGACCGGCTGCTGGAGGGTCGTCGCCCCCCGGGCTACGGCGTGCAGGCCCGCTCGCACAATGCGGTGGCGGCGGCCGTCTGCCTCGGCCGGGCCGACTGGGGCGTGGCGATCGACACCGTCGCGCGCGAGTACGGGCTGGGCTTCATCCCGCTGCAGGAGGAGCGCTACGATTTCCTCGTGCCCAGCGCGCGCAGGCATCGACCGGCGGTGGCGGCGTTCATCGCGCGGCTGTCCGACCCTCGGGTCCGGGCCATCCTCGCCGAGCGTGGCTTTCGCGTGGCGGACGGGGAGTCCGAGGCCGGCGCGGGAGCCGGCTCGAGCGCGCCCAGCGCCGGGCGCAGGTGATCCGCGCCGAGGACATCGTACCGTCGAGTCCACGCCGTCGAGTCCACGCCGTCGGTCCGCGCCGTCGGTCCGCGCCGTCGGTCCACGCCGCGAGCCATCGCGCACGGACCGATGCCGCGGTGTCCTTCGTCGTCACGCCAGGCCCTCGCGGCAGGGACGCATGACATGGGGCATCCGACGAAGGCGTGCCGACTCCCACGGCTCATCCTGGGTGACCGTGTTCGGCCGCCGGGCGTCCCGTCCCGCATCTCCTGCGCGATGAACCCGGCCAGCGGCGTGATCCGCGGTTGCTCGCCCGGCGTCGACTGATGCAGAGGGGGGCCTCGGCGGCGGGGTCGACTGACGGTGTCCGGCGAGTCTCGGCGCTGCTCGGGCGCGGGCGGTGTCGACCGTATCGTCACGGTCAACTTGCGGGATCTTCCCGCCGATCTGCTGGCCGAGCACTGAATCGAGGCTATCGATCCGGACCGCTTCATCATCGCGCAGTGGGATCGGTATCCTGATTCCGAAATTGCGGCCTTCCGGCAGACGCGCGCACGGCGAAACAGGCCACGGTCGGGACCCGAGGATTTCGTGCGGGCCCTGGAGCGTGG
>JBIPNU010000272.1:0-4370 GCA_044370615.1 Burkholderiales bacterium | reverse complement strand
TGCTCGGCCAGGAAAGCGGCCAGGTCCTCCTGGCCGGGCTCGGAGAGGATGGTGAGGTTGCATCGATCGATGACACGTACACCCAGGGTCCGCGCACGCCGTACGAGGTCGCGGAAGTGCGGGTTGAGTTCGGGGGCCCCACCCGTGAGATCGAGCGTGCCGATCCGCCTCGCACCCAGTACCTCGACGACCAGGTCGACGGTCGGCGCATCCATCATCTCGGTGCGCTGGGGGCTCGCCGCCACGTGGCAATGCAGGCAGCTCTGGTTGCAGCGGTACCCGAGGTTGACCTGGAGAGTGTCGAGGCTCGTGCGCCGCAGGGGCGGAAAATCGGTCCGGACGAGCAGTGGCAGCGTGGCGTGCATGGTTGATCCTGACTCCGTGATGCGGACAGACGATGACGATGGATTCGCTCGCCGGGCGCGCCGGGTTACAGTTCGCGCTTGCGAAAGCTCCACCGCATTGTGCACGCAGCCCGCGCCGGCGCCGCGCCCTGCCGCCACCCCGCACCGTAACCTTTCACGCTCCAGACGCGAAATGTCATCCGAGACTCCGCCCGGTGACGTCGAATCGGTGCTGCGCCCCCTGTGGCTGCGCGCGCAGGCGGGCGACGAAGCGGCGTATCGGCAGTGCCTCGGCTTGCTGGCTGTCCGGCTCCGGGGGTTCCTTCGACGTCGCCTGTCCGGCTTTCCGGACGAGGTGGAGGATCTGGTCCAGGAGACGCTGTTGGCGATGCATCTGCAACGGGGCACCTACGATCCCACCCTGCCGGTGACCGGCTGGGCGGTGGCGATCGCGCGCCACAAACTGGTCGACCTGTGGCGCCGCCGAGGCCGGCGCGAGCGCCTCCACGACCCGCTGGACGATGTCGACGAGCGGCTGCTCGCCAGCGATCCGGACGATGGCGGCGCGCGGCGGGATCTCGTGACGCTGATGCGGGAGTTGCCCGCCGCCCAGAGCGAGGCGATCCGGCTCACGAAAATCGAGGGTCTTTCGGTAGCGGAGGCTTCGGCGCGGACCGGCGCTTCGGCGTCGGCGATCAAGGTGCAGGTGCACCGTGGCCTGAAGCGGCTGGCCGCGCTTGTCCGGCAGGACGGCAACACCTGAGCGACGGGGACGATCCGCCATGAAGACCGATGCACTGATCGACATGCTGGCGCGCAACGCCGGACAGGCGCCTCGCGCACTCGCGGCTCGAAGGCTCGCCCCCGCGGCCTGCGTCGGAGCCCTGGCGAGCGCCGTGCTCGCCAGCGCGCTCTTCGGCATCGTTCCGGCCGCGCTGTTCTCCACGCCGCTACCGTGGCTGAAGCTCGCCTATACGGGCGCGCTCGCCGCGGCGACCGGCTGGCTCGCGGCACGCCTCGCGCGACCGGGCGCCTCGGACCACTCGCCATGCCGCGCGATCGCCGCGGCAGGTGCGACGATGGCCGTGATCGGGGCCGCCTCGCTGCTCGCGACCCCCGGCGATCCGCTCGCCCAGGTTCTGGGATATTCATGGACCACCTGCCCGCTCAGCGTGCTGATGCTGTCCCTCCCCGCGCTCGCAGCCTCGCTGTGGGCGCTGGCAGGGCTCGCGCCCACGCGCCCGGCCTACGCGGGTTTCGCCGCAGGCCTGCTTGCCGGTTCGGTCGGCGCGCTCGGCTACTCGCTGTCGTGCCCGGAGCCTTCCCCCGCCTTCGTGGCCGTCTGGTACACGCTGGGCATCGTGCTCACCGGCGCACTGGGCGCCGCGGTCGGTCCACGGCTGCTGCGCTGGTAGCGCGCCGGTGCACGCCGGGGGGCGTGCGCCTGCCGGGAGCGATACCCGTGCGCCGCGGAGGCATCGCCGCCCCGACAGACCGCCACGGCGAGGGCTTGCGCCAACCCGCGCAGCCCCTTTCCCGATCCAACCGAGCCTTCGCCATCGGCTGCGTCCCCGGGCCACGGCCAGCCGCCCTCCCGTCGACTGGCCACCATGAGCAGGCCCCGACTCCATCGGCTGTTCGCCGCGCGCTCCTGGGGCCTGTCGGCTGCTCGCCGCTGCCCCCCCGATGCCATCGACGGCGCGTCGCCCGGCGCGATCGTGCTACCTTGTGTCGGATAGCGGAGGCGCGCTGCTCCGCTCACGGCTCTTCCCGCACGATCGCCGGCCATCGAGACCGCAGCGAGGCGCGGGAATCCCCGGAGGAGAGACCCGCATGCAGGATCACCCCGCCGCGCGCAGCCGAGCAGGCTGCGTTGCGGTGGTGCTGATCGATCGGGAGGTCGACAACATCGAGTCGCGGCGCAAAGGCATCGAGTCCTCGGTGATCTGGTCGACGAGCGGGTTCCCCGTCGACAACGACGGCGATGCCGATGGTGCCGCGCTGCCGCTGGGCACCACTCGCGACGACGGCACCGTGTTCCGGGTCGTGCGCTACGAGCCGGGCGTTGTCCCCCGACGCCACCGCACCGACTCGATCGACTACGCGGTGGTGATCTCCGGCTCGATCGACATGGAACTCGACGGCGAGACCGTGACGCTGCACGCCGGGGACGTGCTGGTCCAGCGAGGCACCATCCACAACTGGGTAAACCGCGGGACCGAACCCTGCCTGATCGCGTTCATACTGGTCTCGGCCAGACCCGCCCGGGCCGGCGGCCAGGCGCTGCCCGCAGAGGGCTGACCCCGCGCGATCGCCCGCGCTCGGGCGATCGGGCCTGGTCCCGTTACCCCCCGTCCCTGTAGAACCTGGAGTCCTGCCATGCCCGAAGCCCGCGTGCGCGGCGTCACCCTCCACTACGAGATCGTTGGTGGCCACGGTCCGTTCATCGCGCTCACGCCCGGCAGCCGCCGCGCCTACCATGAACTCGTACCCCTCTCGCAGCGGCTCGCCGAGGCGGGCTATCGCGTGCTGCTGCACGACCGACGCAACTGCGGTGCCTCGGACGTCGGGATCGAGGGCATCGGCTCCGAGCACGAGATCTGGGCCGACGACCTGCACGCGCTCGCGCAGCAGGTCGGCGAAATGCCCTTGTTCGTGGGCGGCTCCTCGGCCGGCGCGCGACTCGCACTGCTCTTCGCGCTGCGCCACCGCGAGGCCGTAAGCGGCCTCCTGCTGTGGCGGGTCACCGGAGGTCAGCACGCCGCTCACAAGCTCGCGCGGCAATACTACGAGCAGTTCGCGGAGATGGCCAAGGCCGGTGGCATGGCTGCGGTCTGCGCGTCGGACCACTTCCGCGAGTGCATCGAGGCCCGACCCTCCAATCGCGAGCGCCTGATGTCGATGGACCCGGCCGAGTTCATCCGCGTGATGGACCTGTGGCGCGACAACTTCCTCGCAGCCGCCTCGCTGCCGGTGGTGGGTGCCACCGAGGACCAGTTGCGCGCGCTCGACCTGCCGGTGTGCATGATCGCGGGCAACGACAAGGTCCACACGCCGGTGACCGCACGCCGGGCCGCCGGACTGCTGCCCGACTGCACCCTGCACGAGGACGTGGTGTCGAAGCGTCCAGACGACGACCTGCTCGACGACTGGAATCCCGCCGAGTGGCGAAGCCGCGAGGATCGTATCGCCGAGCTGTTCATCGCGCACATGGCGGCCGTGCGCTCGCGCGCAGGCAGCGCCTAGGCGCACGAGCGGTTGCGTTCAGCCCGCGACGCCTGCAGTGCCCGGCTCCTCGGCAGCCTGCCGGATCCATCCTCTCGAGTTACCCAGAAGTCGAAAAACCGGGGCAGGTCAGTAGCGCGCGCAGGTCCGGGGTCTGCGGCGACTCTCGGGGTGTCGCGTTCACCCGCGCGGCCTCGCAAAGTCCCGGCAGGGGCGCAATCCGACTGCAGCCACGCCACGGGGGGCGCCTCGGCATACCCCCGCGAAGGTCGGGGCCTGGATCTGCCCGGTTGACCGCATCCGATTCGCTCGATGTGGAGAGCGCGAATGTTCCCTGCTCCCTGGCCAAAGATCAATCGAGCCGGAAAGTCCTTGACGCACCCGGCTTTCCGGCTGATGGCGACACCAGGGTTCCACGCGCAACCCTCACCGGGGCCGGGGGCCGAGATATCCGTTTGCAGCACATCCTGCCCGCCGCTTCGGTTCGGTGGAGATGACTTGCGTGTCCCCGTTGCGATACTTGCCACATGAAGGGTCTGGTCGCGGGCCGACATGGTCGCTCAAGGGGTGCCATGGCTACGCGTCCAATGACGGCCACGGCTCGTGCACTCACCCCCGACCAGGCATTTTCCGACCTGGTGTTGCTGGGCGAGGACATCCTGTCCGCGTCTCGCACGGCGCCAATCCGCCCGGGGAGACCGCTGGTACGTCCACGCGATCGGCGCATAAACGAAAGTAGTAGTCAGCCGCAACGCGCGACCGCGCATACTCGCGGCCTTGCGCCATCTGGCAACGCTGCAG
>JBIPNU010000271.1:0-4390 GCA_044370615.1 Burkholderiales bacterium | reverse complement strand
CAGCAGGAGCTCCTGGCGGGGCGCGGGCGCGGCCATGTTCAGCCTGCCTTGCGCGAACGGCGCCGCGCGGCGGGCGGCGGATCGTCCATGCCCGGATTCGCGGCATCGGGCGCCGGCTGCGCGAGCACCAGCACCTGACGGTAGCGATTCACGCCGGTCGCCGGTCGGGCCAGCACGCGCGCGAACATCTGTGCCGCATCGCGCTCGACCTCCACGACGACGGCCACCGGGAGCCCCGCCGGATAGGTGCCGTCGATCCCCGAGGTCACCAGCTTGTCGCCGGCCTGGATGTCGGCCGAGAACGGCATGAAGCGCAGTTCCAGCTGCCCGTCCGTCCCGGTTCCGTAGAGCACGCCGCGCACGCCGCTGCGCATCACCTGCACCGGCACGGTCATGTCCTTGTCGGTAATCAGCGTGACGCGACTCGACCACGGGAACACGCGCGTGACCTGGCCGACGAGGCCCTCGGCATCGACCACCGGGTAGCCCTCGGTGACGCCCGCCGAACTGCCGCGATCGACGATGACGCGGCGGGTGAACGGATCGCGGTGCGAATAGACGATTTCCGCGAACAGCGCGCCGGGCCGGGCAAGGGCCCTGCTGTCGAGCATGGCGCGCAGGCGCGCGTTCTCCTGTTCGAGGGCCTCGAGCCGCAGCAGCGCGGCCTGGTTGACCAGGTTCTGCTGTTCGAGCACCCCGTTGCGCACCGCCAGTTGCGACTGCGTGGTGAAGAAGCCCGCGATCCGGCCCGACACCCAGGCCGGGAACAGCGCGATCTGCTGCAGGGGATGCACCACCACCGCGACGGCCTGCTGCAGGTAGACGAGGTAGCCGAAGCGTCCGTCGGCCGCGATCAGGGCGAGCGCCAGCGAAGCGGCGAGCAGGAAGCGGGCGAGCGGAGTGGGGCCGCGATGGAAGAAGGGCTGCTGGACGTTTTCCATTCAGCTCGCCGGCGGCAGGGCGATGCGAAGGGTCGGGAGACGGTGGCGGGCGGCGACCAGGGGCACCGGGGCGTCAGTCGCTGGTGAAGATCGAGGACACGCGGTCCATCTGCTCGAGCGCGAGGCCGGAGCCGCGCACCACGCAGGTGAGCGGATCCTCGGCGCAGATCACCGGCAGGCCGGTCTCCTCGGCGAGCATGCGGTCGATGTCGCGCAGCAGCGCGCCGCCGCCGGTGAGCACCATGCCGCGCTCGGCGATGTCCGCGCCCAGTTCGGGCGGGGTCTGCTCGAGCGCGCTCTTCACCGCGCCGATGATCTGGTTGAGCGGATCGTTGAGCGCCTCGAGGATCTCGTTGCTGGAGATGGTGAAGCTGCGCGGGATGCCCTCGGCGAGGTTGCGGCCCTTCACTTCCTTCTCGCGCACTTCGCCGCCGGGGAAGGCCGAGCCGATCTCCTTCTTGATGTCCTCGGCGGTGGTCTCGCCGATCAGCATGCCGTAGTTGCGGCGGATGTAGTTGATGATCGCCTCGTCGAACTTGTCCCCGCCCACGCGCACCGAGCCCGAGTACACGATGCCGCCCAGCGAGATCACGCCCACCTCGGTGGTGCCACCGCCGATGTCGACCACCATGGATCCGGTGGCCTCCTCGACCGGCAGCCCGGCGCCCAGCGCGGCGGCCATCGGCTCCTCGATCAGTTCGACCTTGCGCGCGCCGGCCCCGTAGGCCGACTCGCGGATCGCGCGCCGCTCGACCTGGGTCGACCCGCAGGGCACGCAGATCACGATGCGCGGGCTCGGGCTGAAGATGCGCGAGTCGTGCACCTTCTTGATGAAGTGCTTGAGCATCTGCTCGGTGATCGTGAAGTCGGCGATCACTCCGTCCTTCATTGGCCGGATCGCGGTGATGTTGCCCGGCGTGCGGCCGAGCATCTGCTTGGCGGCGAGTCCGACCTGCTGGATCACTTTCTTGCCGTTGGGCCCGCCCTCCTGCCGAATGGCGACGACGGAAGGTTCGTTGAGGACGAGACCGCTGCCGCGCACCCAGATCAGGGTGTTGGCGGTGCCCAGGTCGATGGCGAGGTCGGTCGAGAAATAGCCGCTGAGGAATCCGAACATGAAGGGGTTGATCCGGTGCGTGCCGTGGCCGGTCGGGCGCGGGCCGGGCGGCGGTGTCGGGGCTGGCGCCCGCCGTGCGCGGGCGACGGGCGTGAGAGCGTGGGCGGAGGGCGGAAGGCTGCAGGGACGCGACAGGCACCCGCCCGTCGTCTCCCGTCAGCGGACGGCAACGCACGGGCGGGGCCGTGGCGACCGCCTGCCGGAGGGGGGTCTGATGCCCTTTCTCCGGGACGGTGCGCCGGTGCGCGATATGATAACGCGTTCACCCCCGGCCGAGGCCCGGCGCGGCCGGTCCGCACCGGGTCCGCGAGCCGTGGCCCGAGGCCCCCTGCCCCCTCCTTGCCGCCCGCTCGTTCCCCATGCCGCTGCAGCCCGAAGACATCCGTCGGATCGCCCACCTGGCCCGGCTGGCGGTCACGGACGAGGAGGCCGACCGCACCCTCGCCCAGTTGAACGACATCCTGCGGATGATCGACCGCCTCCAGGCCGTCGACACCGCTGGCGTCGAGCCGATGTCCCACCCGCTGGGGGGGGCGCAGCGCCTGCGCGAGGACGCGGTGACCGAGTACCCCGACCGGGAGGCGGCCCTGCGCAACGCGCCGGCGAGCCGCGACGGCCTGTACCTCGTGCCGCGCGTGATCGAGTGACCGCGATGCCCGCGCTGCACGTCGAATCGCTCGCCGCCCTGTCGCGCCGCCTCGCGGCGCGCGAGGTCTCGGCCGTAGAACTCGCGCGCGCCTACCTCGAGCGGATCGAGCGGCACCGCGCGCTCAACGGCTATCTCGACGTCCGTCCCGAGGTCACGCTGGCCCAGGCGGCGGCGGCCGATGCCCGGCGCGCGCGCGGCGAGACCGGCCCGCTGCTCGGCCTGCCGGTCGCGCACAAGGACATCTTCGTCACCCGCGAGTTCGCCTCGACCGCAGCCAGCCGGATGCTCGAGGGCTACATGAGCCCGTTCGACGCGACCGTCGTCGAACGACTGGCCGCGGCGGGCATGGTCACGCTGGGCAAGCTCAACTGCGACGAGTTCGCGATGGGCTCCTCCAACGAGAACAGCGCCTACGGACCGGTGGCCAACCCGTGGGATGTGGCCGCCGTGCCCGGTGGCTCGTCGGGGGGATCCTCGGCCGTGGTGGCGGCGCGGCTCGCGCCGGTCGCCACGGCTACCGATACCGGCGGATCGATCCGCGAGCCCGCGGCCTTCTGCGGCGTGACCGGCATCAAGCCCACGTACGGGCGCCCCTCCCGCTGGGGGATGATCGCCTTCGCCTCCAGCCTCGACACCGCCGGCCTGATGACCGTCTCGGCCGAGGATGCAGCATGGGTCCTCTCGGCCATGTGCGGCTTCGATCCGCACGACTCCACCAGCGTGGATCGGCCTGACGAGGACTACACCCGCGACCTGCAGCGGCCGATGGACGGGCTGCGCATCGGCGTGCCCCGCGAGTTCTTCGGCGCCGGCCTTGCGGCCGAGGTCGAGCGGCCGGTGCGCGCGGCGCTGGAGACCTACCGCGCGCTCGGGGCGACACTGGTCGACATCTCGCTGCCTTCGGCGGAGCTGGGCATCCCGGTCTACTACGTGGTGGCGCCCGCGGAGTGCAGTTCCAACCTCTCGCGCTTCGACGGCGTGCGCTACGGCCATCGCGCGAAGGATCCGGTCGACCTGCTCGACATGATCAAGCGCTCGCGCGCCGAGGGCTTCGGCCCCGAGCCGCGGCGGCGCATCCTGGTCGGCACCTACGTGCTGTCGCACGGCTACTACGATGCCTACTACATCAAGGCCCAGCAGGTACGGCGGCTGATCGCCGAGGAGTTCCAGCGCGCTTTCGCGCAGTGCGACCTGATCGCGAGCCCGGTCACCACCACCGTCGCCTTCGGCTTCGGCGAGAAGGCCGCCGATCCGGTCTCGATGTACATGGCCGACCTCTACACCATCCCCGGTAGCCTGGCGGGCCTGCCCAGCATGAGCCTGCCCTGCGGGTTCGGCGAGGGCGCCCACGCATCCCGCCCCGTCGGCCTGCAGCTCATCGCCAACCACTTCGACGAGGCGCGCATGCTCGGGGCGGCGCACCAGTACCAGCTCGCCACCGACTGGCATCGCAGGGTTCCGGCGGGCTTCGGCGCGGAGGACGCGTGATGGCGGCGCCGGGCGCGGGCTGGGAGGTGGTGATCGGGCTGGAGACCCACGTCCAGCTGTCCACCGCGAGCAAGATCTTCTCCGGCGCCTCCACCGCGTTCGGTGCCGAACCCAACGCGCAGGCGAGCGTGATCGACCTCGCGCTGCCCGGCGTGCTGCCGGTGCTCAACCGCGGGGCGGTCGAGCGCGCGATCC
>JBIPNU010000269.1:0-4421 GCA_044370615.1 Burkholderiales bacterium | reverse complement strand
GCCCGGGTGAATCCGGCCATGCCGGCCTTGGCCGCCGCGTAGTTGGTCTGCCCGGCGTTGCCCATCGCGCCCACGACCGAACCGATGCTGATGATGCGCCCGGTCCGCGCCTTCATCATCGGGCGCAGGACCGCCTTGCTCAACCGGTAGACGGACTTCAGGTTGGTGTCGAGGATGGCATCCCACTCCTGCTCGTCCATCCGCATCAGCAGGTTGTCGCGGGTGATGCCGGCGTTGTTGACCAGGATGCCGACCGCGCCTTCGCGCGCGCCGATGTCGGCGAGCAGCGCGTCGATCGCGGCCGGATCGTTGACATCCAGGGCGGCACCGCGCCCGGGCTGGCCGTTCGCCGCTAAACTCGCGCCGATCGCCTCCGCGCCGCCGGGCGAAGTGGCGGTGCCCACGACGCGCGCCCCCGCGCGCGCGAGGCCCAGGGCGATCGCCTGCCCGATGCCGCGGCTCGCGCCAGTGACCAGCGCGACCTGTCCTTCGAGGGAGGGTGTGACCGTGCTCATGACTGGAGTCCCCTGATCGCTTCGTCCAGGCTGGCCGGATCGGTGACCGCGAAACCGCCCAGCGTGCCATCGATCCGGCGGGTCAGGCCGTTGAGCACCTTGCCCGGCCCGCACTCGATCACCGTGCGCACGCCGCGCGCCGCCATCGCCTGGATCGTCTCCACCCAGCGCACCGGATGGCAGGCCTGGCGCGCGAGCGCGTCGCGGATCGCGGCCGGGTCCTCCTGCACGGCCACATCGACGTTGTTGAGCACCGGGAGTGCCGGCGCGCGCAGGTCGACCCCGGCGAGGAACCCGGCCAGCCGCTCGGCGGCCGGCGCCAGCAGCGAGGAGTGGAACGGTGCGCTGACCGGCAGCATCACCGCTCGCCTGGCGCCGCGCGCCTTGGCCGCCGCCGCCGCCCGCTCGACCGCGCCCGCGTGGCCGGCGATCACCACCTGGCTGGGCGCGTTGAAGTTGACCGCCTCCACGACCTCCGAGCCGGCGGCCTCGGCACAGGCCGCACGTACCGCGTCGTCGTCCAGCCCGAGGATCGCCGCCATCGCGCCGGTGCCGGCTGGCACCGCGTCCTGCATCGCCTGCGCACGGAATCGCACGGTGCGCACCGCATCGCCGAGCGCGAGCGCGTCCGCGGCCACCAGCGCGGCGTACTCGCCCAGGCTGTGCCCGGCGACGATGGCCGGAGGCGGGCCGCCCGCGGCCTGCCAGGCGCGCCAGGTCGCGACCCCGGCGGCGAGCATCAGCGGCTGGGTGTTCACGGTCGCGTTGATCGCTGCGTCCGGGCCGGTCTCGGCCAGTGCCCACAGGTCCTCGCCAAGCGCCGACGAGGCCTCGGCAAAGGTCGCGCGCACCGCGGCGTTGTCGGCGAACCCCTTCATCATGCCGATCGACTGCGAACCCTGCCCCGGAAAGACCAGGGCGAATGCGCTGCGGTTATCTGTCATCTGAGCGGACTCCTTGGTGCGGGGGCGCGGCTCACATGCGCACGAGCACGCTGCCCCAGGTGAATCCACCGCCCACGCCTTCCAGCAGCACGTGGTGGCCGGGGCGGATGCGTCCATCGCGAACGGCTTCGTCGAGCGCGAGCGGGATGGACGCGGCGGACGTGTTCGCGTGGTGGTCGACGGTGACGACCACGCGCTCCATGGAGAGCCCGAGCTTCTTCGCGGTCGCCTCGATGATGCGCACGTTCGCCTGGTGCGGCACCAGCCAGTCGAGTTCCGCGGGCGAGAGACCGGCGCCGGCGAGCGCCTCCTCCGCCGCCTCGGCCAGTACCCGAACCGCGAAGCGGAAGACCGCGTTGCCATCCATGCCGAGGAAGGCACGACCCGCGACCTGCCCGGCATCGAAGCGCGCCGGCACGCCGAGGATGCCGGCCTGGCTGCCGTCCGCGTGCAGATGCGCGCCCAGGATGCCGGGGTGTTCGCTCGCCGAGAGCACCACCGCCCCTGCCCCGTCGCCGAAGAGCACGCAGGTCGCGCGATCCTCCCAGTCCAGGATGCGGCTGAAGACTTCGGTCCCGACGACCAGTGCGTGCCGCACGCGCCCGGCGCGGATCGCCAGCTCGGCCTGGGCCAGTGCGTAGACAAAGCCGCTGCAGGCAGCCTGAAGGTCGAAGGCTGCGCCGCCGATCGCCCCCAGTTTGGCCTGCAGCACGCAGGCGGTGCTGGGGAAGACCGCGTCGGGCGTGGAGGTCGCGACCACGATCAGGCCGAGGTCGCCGGGTCCGATGCCTGCGGCCTCCAGCGCTCGCCGGGCCGCGGGTTCGGCGAGGTCACTGGCGAGCGCGCCCGGTTCGGCGAAATGGCGCGCGGTGATGCCGGTGCGGGTGCGGATCCATTCGTCCGAGCTGTGCACGCGCGCGGCAAGCTCTTCGTTCGTCACCCGCCGTGTGGGCAGGTGGCTGCCGGTTCCGGCCAGGCGCGCGTAGATCGGCGCGCTCATGCCGCGCCCCGCTGCAGCCGTTCGACCTGCTCGCCGATGCGCGAGGCAAGCCCCATCCGTACTTCCTCGACGGCGCGCTCGATCGCGAACCCGTAGGCGAAGGCATCGGCGGAGCCGTGACTCTTGACGACCACGCCCTGCAGTCCGAGCAGGCTCGCGCCGTTGTAGCGGCGATGGTCGACGGTGCGCTTGAACGACCGGAGCACCGGCAGCGCGCACAGCGCGGCGAGCCGGGTGAGCGGATTGCGTCCGAACTCCGCGCGCAGGATCGCGCTGAGCATCTGCGCCAGGCCTTCCGAGGTCTTCAGGGCAACGTTGCCCACGAATCCGTCGCACACGACGACATCGACCGTGCCGCGGTAGATGTCGTCACCCTCCACGTTGCCGTGGTAGCCGAGTCCGCTGGCGCGCAGCAGTTCCGCCGCCTGCTTGACCGTCTCGTTGCCCTTGATGTCCTCGGTGCCGATGTTGAGCAGCCCGACGCTGGGCGTGGCCTTGTGCTCGAGTGCGCTCACCAGGCTCGCGCCCATGATCGCGAACTGCAGCAGTTGCGGTGGCGTGCAGTCGACGTTGGCGCCGAGATCGAGCATGTACGTACGGCCGTTGAGCGTGGGCAGCACGCCGGCGATCGCGGGCCGCTCGATGCCGGGGAGCGTCTTCAGCACGAAGCGCGAAGTAGCCATCAGCGCGCCGGTGTTTCCTGCCGACACGCAGGCCTGTGCATCGCCGGCCTTCACCAGGTCGATCGCCACGCGCATCGACGACTGCTTCTTGCTGCGCAGCGCGACGGCGGGAGACTCGTCCATCCCCACCACTTCGGGCGCGTGCACCACTCGCACCCGTCCCGACGACCACTCGGCGCTGTCGCGCAACAGCGGCTCGAGGGAGGTTTCTCGCCCGACCAGCACCACCGAAAGGGCAGGGTCCTCGCGCAACGCAGCCAGCGCAGCCGGCACCGTGACGGACGGACCGTGATCCCCGCCCATCGCGTCGATCGCGACGACGACCGCGCTCATCGGCTCTCGTCCCTGGGCGAGGCGTCGGCCGCGCAGGACGCTGCGCCGGTGGCCCCGCCGCGTCCGGTCGATCAGTCCTTGCTGCCCGCGGTCACCTTCTTGCCGCGGTAGTAGCCGGACGGGCTGATGTGGTGACGCAGGTGCACCTCGCCGGTCGTGGGCTCGACGGCGAGCGGCGCAGCGCTCAGGAAGTCATGGGCCCGACGCATGTTGCGGCGCGAAGGCGATTTCTTGTTCTGCTGGACGGCCATGGAAACCTCTCTCGATTCAATCGGCGGCACTACCCGGCGCTTCGCTCCGGGCCACCAGCGCCTTGAGCGCGGCGAACAGCTGCCGGGTGGCGCCAGCCTCGGCGCCGCCTGCCCGAGCGCATCCCGCGTCGTCATGACGGGGGGCGATCGGCCAGTTGAGCAGCAATTCGTCCTCGACCAGCGCCTCGACGTCCAGGGCCTCGGACGCCTCGACGGCATCCACGCCCTCGGCATCGGCGAGGTCGAGTTCCGCCTCGTCGCGCGCCAGTCGCACGCAGTTCGCGAACTCGAACCCCCAGCGCATCGACCCCAGGCAACGCTGGCAGGTGACGGACACGCTGCCGGACATGGTCAGGTCGAGCACCGGGCGTCCCTCGCGAACCGCGCCGTGCAGTTGGTACCCTATCTCGCCCTCTCCATCGACGATCCGCTCCGACAACCGCGGCAGCCGTGCCGCGGGAATCGTCCCGTCGCACGAACCGCCTGACGCCGCAAAGGCGAGGCTGTCGATGATCATCGGCCTGGAAAAGCCTTGGTAGGGAAAAGGTAAACACCGGATATTATTGCTGTTTCGATCTCCTGTCAAAGTCGGTCGACGACGTCTGCACCCCTTCCCCCGAGCGCCCGCCACCCCGCCCTCCCGCCAAGTCCGACCCCCTGATCCACGCCACCACGTCCGTCTACCGGCGCGCGCT
>JBIPNU010000268.1:0-4440 GCA_044370615.1 Burkholderiales bacterium | reverse complement strand
ATCGGTCGGTGCGGGCGGTCATGCCGGGTCCGCGCGACGCGCGCGACCCGGCCCGAGCGCGCGCCGATCAGCTGGCGGGTGCCGCCGGCGGCGCAGCGCGCGGTCCGCGGGGACCGTGCGAACGGTCATGGTGCCGGGGACCGCCGGATGCGGGGGGCAGCGCGACACCGCGATCACGCGCCCGCTGCTCGATGTCGCTGCGGTGCGCCTGCGCGAGCGCGCGTCGCTCGTCGGGGCCAGCCGCGCGCATCTTCTCGCGGAAGGCGGCCCGCTCCTCGGGCGTGGTGAGCGACTGGTAGGCCTCGCGTCGCGCATCGCGCACGGTGTCCCCGGCACCCGGGGCACCGTGATGACCTCGCGGGCCGTGGGCGTGGTCTCCGCGGGCGGGCAGTGTCAGGCCACGCTCCGCCGCGCGCCGCTCGAGCTCCTGGCGCTGCGCTCGCGCGAGGCCCTCCCGCTCCTGCGGTGAAGCTGCCTGCATCTTCTCCCGGAAAGCGGCGCGCTCCTCCGGGGTCATCAGCGACTGGTAGGCCTCGCGGTGGGCACCCTCCGTGCCCTGGGGGACGGGCGCGGCTGCCGGGGTGGAGGACTGGGCGTGGGCGCCAACCGGGGGCAGGACGAGCGTGGCGGCGGCCAGCGCGCCGGCGAGCGCGATACCGAGGCGAGTCCTGCGATGGGCAACGGCTGCGGCGAGATCGGACATGGAAGTCTCCTGGGGGAGGCCCGTCCGGGTCGCCCGGGGATGGGCGACCGTCGGGTGGGCGGCACGTCCATTGCACACGTGGAGTGTCAATGAAGGATGTCCAGTCCGTGGCGAGGTGTAACGGGATGTGAACCGGGCGCGGATCGATCGTGCGACCATCCGCGCGGGAGGCCCGCATGATCATCGACTGCCACGGACACTACACCACGGCGCCGCCGGCGCTCGAGCGCTGGCGCGAGCGGCAGGTGGCTGCACTCGGCGACCCCGGGCATCGCCCGCACGCCTCGGAGCTGCGGATCGGCGACGACGAGTTGCGCGAATCCGTCGAGGCCAACCAGCTGCGCGTGATGGACGAGCGGGGTTGCGACCTCACCGTGTTCTCGCCGAGGGCGAGCCACATGGCCCACCACGTGGGCGACTTCGAGGCGAGTGCGGCGTGGGCCGGCCTGTGCAACGAACTCTGCCATCGCGTGGCCAGCCTGTTCCCCGGGCGATTCGCCGGGGCGGCGATGCTCCCGCAGTCGCCGGGGGTGGACCCGCGCACCTGCCTGCCGGAACTCGATCGCTGCATCCGCGACTACGGGTTCGTCGCGGTCAATCTCAATCCGGACCCTTCGGGCGGGCACTGGCGCGAGCCCCCGCTCACCGACCGGCACTGGTATCCGCTGTACGAGCGGCTGGTCGAGCTCGACGTACCCGCGATGGTGCACGTGAGCACGAGCTGCAATCCCTGCTTCCACACCACCGGCGCCCACTATCTCAATGCCGACACCACCGCCTTCATGCAGCTGGTCGCGGGGGACCTGTTCGCCGACTTCCCCACGCTGCGGCTGGTCATCCCGCACGGCGGTGGCGCGGTGCCCTACCACTGGGGGCGGTTCCGCGGCATCGCCGCTGCGCTGGGCCGACCGTCGCTCGGCGAGCACCTGCTCGGCAACGTGTTCTTCGACACCTGCGTCTACCATCAGGCCGGCATCGACCTGCTGGCGCGGGTCGTGCCGTCGGCGAACCTGCTGTTCGGCAGCGAGACCTTCGGCGCGGTGCGCGGGATCGATCCCGAGACCGGGCACGCCTGGGACGATACCCGGCGATACCTCGAGGCCACGCCCTTCCTGACCCCCGAGGCAAGGGCCGGGATCTTCGCGGGCAATGCGCTGCGGACCTACCCGCGGCTTGCGCGGATGCTCGAGGCTGGACGACCCGACACCGGGGCGGCATGAGGTTAGACTCTCGGCGCGGCAACCGCGTCGCCCGGCCGCGGCCGGGTGGACGGGCGGCCGACCGCTTCCGGTCGCTCGCGCGCACGCGCGCTGTCGGTGCCCCGGGCGCTCGCGCCGCGATCGCCGTGGGCGCCCCGGGGTCCGAACCCGCGGGTCGCGGCCAACCGCTACCCGCGCGCAGCGGGAGCACTGCCCGCCGCCTCTCGCCCGCGCCCCCCGACCCTGCGCCCACCCGCTGATCCGCAGACAGACCACTGCCCATGAAATCGCTCGAACTGTTCGTCGAACGCGTGATCCTCGCCAGCCGCTGGCTGCTGGTCGTCTTCTACGTCGGCCTGGGCGCCGCGCTCGCGATCTACGCGGTGTCCTTCATCGCGAAGTTCTTCAAGGTGGCCGGTTCGGTCTTCGACTACAGCGACGAGCAGATGATCCTCGCCATGCTCTCGCTGATCGACGCTGCGCTGGTGGCGAGCCTGATCGTGATGGTGATGATCGCGAGCTACGAGAATTTCGTCAGCCGCTTCGACGAGCGCAACGACGACGTGTCCTTCCTCGGCAAGCTCAATGCGGGCAGCCTGAAGATCAAGGTGGCCTCGTCGATCGTTGCGATCTCCTCGATCCACCTGCTGCAGGTGTTCCTGAACGTGTCCGAGTACGACAACGACAAGATCCTCTGGGCCACGATCATCCACCTGGCCTTCGTCGCCTCGGCGCTGGTCATGGGTTTCCTCGAGCAGATCATGGCGAAGCTCAAGTGAACAGAACCGCACAAGAGAGCGGACACGCTCCTGTCACCCGCCGGCACGGGAGGCGTGCCGATCCTGAGAGAGTGAGCCGATGACCCCGCGAATCCTCGTTGCCGTGCTGGCGACCCTCGTCGCCGTATCCGCCCAGGCCCAGGACGACTACCCGTCGCGTCCGATCCGCCTGATCACCCCGGCCGCTCCCGGCGGCACCACCGACATCCTCGCCCGACTGACCGCGGCCAAGCTCACCGAGTCGATGCGCCAGCAGGTGCTGGTCGACAACCGGGCCAGCGCCTCGGGCATCAACGCCGGCGAGATCACGGCGCGCGCCGCGCCCGACGGCTACACGCTGTTCCTGGTCTACCACCAGCACACGATCAATGCGGCGCTGACCAGCAAGCTGCCCTACCACCCGGTCGACGACTTCACGCCCATCACCCAGCTCACCACGGCCGGCCTGATGCTGGTGGTGAACCCGGCCAGTCCGCCGCGCACGCTCAAGGAGTTCGTCGAGTGGACCCGTGGCTTCAAGGGTGGCCTGAACTTCGGCTCTGCGGGCATCGGCAGCGGCGGGCACCTGGCGGGCGAACTCTACAACCTGATGGCGGGGGTGAAGGGGCAGCACATTCCCTACAAGGGGTCGGGTCCCGCGCTCGCCGACCTGCTCGGCGGCCAGTACCACTACAACTTTGCCGGCATGCAGGCCGCGCAGAACCTCGTGCGCGCGGGGAAGCTGCGCGGGCTCGCGGTCACCAATCCGAAGCGGCTGCCGGCGATGCCCGACATCCCCGCGGTGTCGGAGGCGATCCCCGGCTTCGAGGTGGTCGGCTGGTACGGCATCGCCGGTCCCGCGCGGATGCCCAAGGCGCTGGTGAGCCGGCTCAGCACCGAACTGACCACCATGCTGCGCCAGCCCGACGTACGCGAGCGCATCATCAACGACGGCTCCGAGCCGGTGGGCAACTCGCCCGAGGCCTTCCGCGCGATGATGCGCGAGGACCTCGCCAAGTGGGCGAAGCTCGTCAAGCTCAGCGGCGCGAAGTTCAACTGAGCTTCGCGCCGGGTGGCCGGCCCGCGTCGCGCTGCCGGCTGCCGGTCTGCGGTCGTGGGTCGTCGGCGGCTTGAAGCCGACCGTCGACAATCGCGCTCGCGCCGCGCGCAGGTCCGGCTCCCGCGGAGCCCGGACACCGCCGCCTGCCTCGGCGCGAGCGCGCATCGAGCGTCGGTGGCCGGTCGCCCGGGGTAGGTCGCGCGGGCGTCCCGGGTGGGCGGGGGGCTGCGCGGCCCGCCGAGGGGTCGCTAGAGCGGCTCGACCCGGATGCCGCCGCGGCGGATCACCTCGCCCCAGCGGGCGAGGTCCTTGCGCACCAGCGCGGAGACGTCGGCCGCGTTGCCCCACTGGAACTCGATCGCCTGGGCGGCGAACTGCTCGCGCAGCCCAGCGGTCTCGACTACCCGCTGCAGATCGCGCGCGAGCCGATCGACCACCGCCGCAGGTGCGCCGCTGCGGGCAAGCAGGCTGAACCAGGTCGCCGCGTCATAGCCCGGGAAGCCGAGTTCGGCCACCGTAGGCACGTCGGGCATTGCGGTGAGGCGGCGCGCCGAGGTGACGGCGAGCGCGCGCAGCTTGCCTGCCTTGACCATGGGGATCGCGGTGATCGGCGGGTTGAACAGCACCTGCAGCTGCCCGGCCATCAGGTCTGGCAGGGCGGAGGCGCCGCCCTTGTACGGCACATGGGTCATGCGCGTGCCGGTGAGCGACATGAACCAT
>JBIPNU010000266.1:0-4465 GCA_044370615.1 Burkholderiales bacterium | reverse complement strand
GTGGTCGAATGTACCTGACTCGAAATCAGGCGTAGGTGCAAGCCTACCGTGGGTTCGAATCCCACCCTCTCCGCCAGGATAAGACCTTCAGACTCGCGCAGGCGAGTCAGGGAGAGTACAGAGCCCCGCACGACGCGGGGCTTTTTGCTGTGGGCTCCTGACTGACCCCATCGCCATCCATACCCCAATACCCGTCTCGAGCGCTGTTTCGTCTGAGGATCTCATCACTTTCTAGTCGGGTCTCCCGCATCGAGCGCAACCCGCACGGGCTGCAGGGCGTGGCTGGCGGGCCCGGCCAGCCCCACGCAGCAGGTCGTGGCGATCGCGCCCGGCAGGGTCGGCGCTAGCGGGCAACCGACTCGGGGCGGATGATCTCGATCAGCGCGGTACCGGCGCCGGGGTCGGACGACAGCGCGGCCGGAGGCCTGAGTCGCCCGGGCCCACCGGTCGGCGTGACTCCAGGCGCAGGCGCCGTCGCGCCCGGGGCGGGCGCGAGGACGGCGGGTGCCTCGACTTGCGGGCCGGTATCGTGAACGGGTCCCGGCGGGATCCCGTCGCCTGCACGCTCGGGGCCGGCGATTGCGGCCTCGCCGCCCTGCGGCCCGGTGAGCCGGCCGCCGCCGGGCGCTGCGGCGGGCGGTTCGTGGAATGCCCCGGATTCCTCGAAGCGTCCGAGATAGCGACCCTGGGCGCTGTAGATCCGGTTGCCTTCCACACGGCCGAGATAGCGACCGTTCTCGCCGTAGTACCGGCCGTTGGCCTCGACGCGACCGGCGTAGCGGCCGTTGGCCCGGTACAGGCGCAGCGTTCCGCGGCCACCGCGGGCATGGGCTGCGAGCGGCAGCCCCGCGGCCATCAGTATCGCCACGGCGGCGATCCGGCGGCGCAGGCTCATCGCAGGTCCCATGCCCGGCGGATCGGGGCGTCGTTGAGGTCGGGGCGGCGCACTTCGCGGATGCGCAGCGTGTGCTTCGAATCGACCTGCAGTTCGACTTCGCCCACGAGCTTGCCGTGGATGCGGAGCTGGATCTTCATCGCCTGATCGGGCGAGCCGGTGAAATCGGGCAGGCGGAAGCGGGTGCCCTGGTCCAGGAAGATGGCCTGCTTCATCTCGACCTGCCGGTCGCCGACCGGCGCGAGTCCCATCTTCGGCGGGATGGCCTTCTCGAACTCGAAGCGCATGACCGCCTGGATCTCGTGGTCCACGAATTCCGGCCGCCGGATGAAGGTGCGGATCATGCAGCGGGAGAAGGCGGGGTTCAGGCGCTCGACGAAGTGCAGTCGCCACGGGCGCTCGTCCTCCCATCGCGGGTTGGGCCGGTCCGGGGCGAACTGCTCGGGAAACTCGCAGAACAAGGCCATGCCGGCGTAGAGCGCCCCCTCGGTGCCGTTCATGCGGTGCGCGAAGGGTATCGACGTCGGCGCGCGCTCCTGGCTGGTCTGGACCAGCGCGTGGGCGCCGGGCATCGTCGCGGCTGCGATCGCGAGCGCGGCGACGAGCCGCACGCTCGGCAGGCGCCCCATCGGAGGGGTCCGAGGTCTCCGCGGGATGAAACCGTTCATCGCTGCACCTCGAAGTCGAGCGCGCCGATCAACTGGCCGGAGATACGGACCTCGATCCGGTAGCTGCCTGGCGGATCGGTGTCCTGGATCTGCCATGAATTGCCCATCGAGGTGAACGTCGCCGTCCCCTGCGGCGGGGTGACGAATCGCCGGAACTGGGTTTCCCACACGCTCTCGCCGGTCACGATGGACATCGCCTCGCACCCGGTGCCCGGCATCGGCTGGTGCGGCACCTGGGGCGTCTTCGAGGTGGCGCCCACGTTGTCCACGACTCGGGTCCGTCCTTCGCACAGGCCCCACGAGTCGCGCTGCGATACCTTGAGGGGGTCGCAGCGGCCCCACACCTTGCAGTGGAAGATGCGCGCGCCAGCCGGGGTGATCAGCGTCTCCGTGTAGGGGAGAGATTCGTGCCCCTGGGTACGCTCGTCGTTGGAGAGGATCGCGTTCCACGCCACGATCTGGGAGGCGCGTACGGGTATCCGGCTTCGCCCCTCGGCGGTGATGCGGTAGGCGCCATGCCGCCCGGGTTCGAGTACGCCGGCACTGAAGCGGTAAAGGTAGATGCCGCGCTGGCGGGGAGGGGTCGGGCGCTCCTGGGTGCCCCAGTAATCGTGCTTGGGCTGGAAGACGAGGATTGCCGGCAGTTCCAGCGGCTGATCGAGCGAAGGCGAGTAGGCCACGACGCAGGTCGCCACCCCGCTTCCTTTCTTCGTCACGACTCGCTGCGCCTTGTGTCGGCTGGAGCAGCCGTGGCCGAGCAGGTTCTCCAGCCCCGTGCCGCCGTAGCGCTGAACCGCCGCCTCGAACGCGAGCATCTCCTCGACCGAGGGTGTTCGGTTGGGATCATGGTACAGCGACGCCGCCCGCGCCAGCGGCATCGCCAGCAGGGTGATGATCGACAGGGTGGTCGCGAGGACGCGTGACAGGTGCATGGATGATCTCGTCAGTGACTCGGCCGTACACGTCGGCCCGGGGCCCTTTCCGCTGCCGTGGTACGCATCGCGGATCCGGTAGACCGGGCGGCACAGCGGCATCACGTGGCGTTCACGTGTGCCCGGCCGGTTCGCCCCCACGCCGTGGTGTAGCGGCACCCAGATGCGCATCTTGAGTACCCGCCGCGATCACCTGCCCCCGGGTCGGCTGCGGGCGCCTGCGTCCGGCCGGGCCCGCGTCGACCCCGCCCTCGATGTCGGCTTGACCCCGGCCCGATCCGGCCTGCACCATGCGTGCTCGATCCGTGGCCGAGCCCCGGGGCGCTTCGCCCTTGGGCAGCCGTACCGCGGGCAGACAGGCCGCACGCACGGCAGGGGGAGGAGGGATGCTGCACACCGAGACCGGCGCGGTCGCCGATGGCATGCGCATCGACTGGGACGTACCGGTGCCGATGCCCGACGGCGTGGTGTTGCGCGCCGACGTGTTCCGCCCCGAGGTCCCGGGTCGCTATCCGGTGATCCTCAGCATGGGTCCGTATGCCAAGGGGCTCGCCTTCGCCGAGGGTTTTCCCGGTGGCTGGCAACGGCTGGTCGAGCGTTTCCCCGAGGTGGTGCGCGGCACTTCGGCGCGCTATGCCTGCTTCGAGGTCGTCGATCCGGAGAAATGGGTGCCGGACGGCTATGCCTGCGTGCGCGTCGACTCCCGCGGAGCGGGGCGTTCGCCCGGTTTCCTCGACCCCAAGTCGGAGCAGGAGACCCACGACCTGTACGAGTGCATCGAGTGGGCGGCGCGGCAGCCGTGGAGCAGCGGCAAGGTGGGGCTCAACGGCATCTCCTACTACGCGACCAACCAGTGGTACGTGGCCTCGCTGCAGCCGCCGCACCTGGCGGCGATCTGCGTGTGGGAGGGCGCCGCCGACTACTACCGCGAAAATACCCATCATGGCGGCATCCTGTGCACCTTCCACGAGATGCTCTACCCGTGGGCGGTGTGGCGGGTGCAGCACGGCGTGGGCGATCGGGGACTGCGCAGTGCCGTGACCGGCGAGCCGGTGGCCGGGCCGCCGACGCTCCCCGAGGCCACGCTACTCGCCAATCGACGCGACGTCAGTGCTTCCGTCCTCGGCCACGCGCTCGACGATGCCTACTACCGGGACCGCTCGGCCAAGTGGGACCGGATCACCGTGCCTCTGCTCAGCGCCGCGAACTGGGGCGGGCAGGGCCTGCACCCGCGGGGCAATTTCGAGGGGTACTGCAGCGCAGCCTCGACGCAGAAATGGCTGGAGGTGCATGGCGATTCCCACTGGACGCACTTCTACACCGCCTACGGCGTCGATTTGCAGAAACGCTTCTTCGGCCACTTCCTCAAGGGGGAGGACACCGGCTGGACCGCACAGCCGCCGGTGCAGCTCAACGTGCGCCACCCGGATCGCTTCGAGTTGCGCCACGAGCAGGAATGGCCGCTCGCGCGTACCCGCTGGACGCGCTATCACCTGCAGCCGGACGGCTGCACGCTGTCGACCGAACCGCCCGCCGGCCGCGCGGCGCTCACCTACGACCCGCTGGGCGAAGGCCTGAGCTTCAGCACCGCGCCCCTGGAGGTCGAGACCGAGATCACCGGCCCGGTGGCCGCGAAGCTGTTCGTCTCCTCGGCGAGTGCCGATGCCGATCTCTTCCTGGCGCTGAGGGTGTTCCGGCCCGACGGGACGGAAGTGCTGTTCCAGGGCTCGAACGACCCGGGCACCCCGGTCGCGCTGGGCTGGCTGCGGGCCTCGCACCGCAAGCTCGATCGCGAGCGGTCCATGCCCTGGCGGCCCTGGCACTCCCATGACGAGAAGCACGCTCTGGTCCCGGGCGAGGTGGTCGAACTGGATGTCGAGATCTGGCCCACCTGCATCGTGGTGCCGGCAGGCCATCGCGTCGTGCTCACCGTGCTGGGGCGTGATTTCGATCACGGCGGCCCGTCGGTC